>RGCY01000060.1 GCA_009918865.1 Actinomycetota bacterium | reverse complement strand
TTGAACCTTGAGTACAAGCTTGAGGTCTGGGACTCCCCGAACTCCGCTGGTGTCATCATCGACGCCGTGCGCGCAGCAAAGATTGCGAAAGACCGCGGCATTGGTGGTCCGATTCTTAGCTCCTCGGCGTACTTCATGAAGAGTCCGCCGGTGCAGATGCCGGACGATGAAGCGTTTGCAGCAGTCGAAGCATTCATCCGTGGAGAGGTTGAGCGCTGACGCGCACATCTTCGCTCTGACTGCGGCCCGAGTTTTGGTTCACGCCAAACTCGGGCCGCAGTTTTATCCGCAGGCTGCATCTGCGTGCAACCTGCTCGGACTTCCCTGATTCCGCACCATCACCGCGCAGTTCTATGCACCATCGCGGCAGAGCCCTTGGCACATTCCGTTCAACGCGGCCAACCAATACACCGGCGCATTCGAGATCACTGTGAAAGGCTGTGTGCATCATGCGGCACCTACTGCGCCACCGCGCGTTCCGGCTGTTGCTCTCTGCCAGATTGCTCGGTCACACCGGTGATGGTCTCTTGCAAGGTGGACTCGTTGGGTACTCCTTGTTTTCTCCAGAAAAGCAAGCCACAGCGTGGGGAATTGCCGCCGCATTTGCCTTGATTGGCTTGCCCTATTCGGTGTTTGGTCCCTTCGCAGGTTTGCTTGTGGATCGCATCCCACGACGCCGGGTCATCGCTGTCGGCAATGCAACACGCGCTGGTCTTGCTATCGCTACCAGCATCTGTGTTGTGCGTGATGCGTCATATGCACTCTTACTCTCGCTGGTGCTTGTTGCACTTGCAGTAAATCGACTACAACTCACCGCACATGCCGCGGCCATCGCTTGCACCGTCAATCCACATGAACGCGCAACCGCAAACGCCATGGTGCCCACGCTGGGCAGTGCCACGAGTGCCATCGCAACTGTGTGTGCGCCCTTGTTGGCACACATCTGGAGTTCAGGTGCAAACGAAAGTGCGAATGCCACAGGACATGTGATTCAAGTTTCGTGCGTGGTGTGGGTTGCGGCATCACTTGTCATCATGCGTGTTAGTGCAACCGTGCTTGGTCCACATGCTGATGAACACGAGACCACAGCGGTCGCTCCCACCGATGCGCGCACCAACTCACTCTCCGACTCACTCTCCGAGCAACCCAGTTCTTCACGACCAGTGCGGGCTGCCAGTTGGCGTGAGGTCTGGCTCGGTTTCACAACACTGCGACGCGTCGGTTCTGCTCGCCGCGCCATCACAGTGCTTGCTTTGCATCGCGCACTCTTTGGTTTCACATTGCTTTTGACAATCATGCATGCGCGCTCGCAGCTGACGGCAACGAGTAGCGCGTCATCTCTTGCGCTGGTGGCAACCGTTGGTGGGCTCGCAGCCGCAGGCACGGCACTCGGTGCACTCGTGGCTCCGAGGTGTGCGCACCGCATCGGTCCCATTCGCACTGCTGCTTACGGTCTGGGTCTGGCCGGCACAGTTCTGCCTTTGGGTTGGTGGTTGGGGATGAATGTGGCTGCCGTGTGGCTTTACATTGCTGCGCCATTCATTGGCGTCACCTACGCGGCAATTCGCGTGGGCAGCGACACAGTCGTGCAATCAGTCATCGCGGACAACATGCGTGGACGAGTGTTCAGCGTGTACGACATCATCATGAACACGAGCCTGGTTGTCGGCTTAGCAGCGGCGGCAGGAATTCTGAACCGACCGGGAATGGGCCTGCTCACGTGTGCAGTGCTCGTCACCATCACTGCAGGCTTCCATTCACGCAGCGAACGGTTGCTCTCAGAGTCCGAAAGAGCAGCGCTCGCGAATACGCGCTGACGCGGTTCGAGCGCCACGCACTCACACAGGCTGGTGTAGCGTCACCGCCGTGGCAAGAACGAACACCCGAAGCAGTGCCGTGCGCACGCTCACTGCCGCACTAAGTGCATTGCTACTCAGCGTTGTCGCTGCAGGATGCGGCAACACACAGCCCACAGCCACACCGACATCGCAACCATCACTCATTCAACCCACAATCGTCCACCCCGGCACTCACAACTCTGGCTCAAATTCAGCCAACGACCTCGGCGAGGCAACCAGCGCTTGGTTGACTGAACTCGCGACATATGTTGCTAAATACCCTGCCAACGCCACTGAGGCACAACGCGCATCGTTAACCGCAGAACAGAATGCTGCGCCATTCACCGGCCTCACTTGCGATCCGGAAAACCTCACCAA
Source organism: Actinomycetota bacterium (assembly GCA_009918865.1). Classification (GTDB taxonomy): domain Bacteria; phylum Actinomycetota; class Actinomycetes; order S36-B12; family UBA5976; genus RFTO01. The sequence goes on along the minus strand of RGCY01000060.1, from coordinate 5,125 downwards.
CTGCTGGGTTGGTGCAGAAACTGCCCGGCGCACATGGCTAGTCATGGGCGATGACTCGGTTCGGCAGTGGCTACCCGCAATGAAGGCAATCGCGGATAAGAACTCAGGTTTACGCATCCAAGTTTTCACCTCAAGCAACTGCAGCAACAGCGCAGATGTGGCAGGCCTACCCTCACTCGGCGAATCCGGCACCACTCAGCAAGCACTCGATGCGTGCATTGCTCAACACACTGCGGCGCTGAACTATGCCGCCACCAATCGTGTGCAAAGCGCATTGTTGATTGACTCGTCTTCACTCATCGGAGGCACGCGCCAACAGGCGTACGGCAAAGGTCTGCAGACACTGCTGATGTCTCTCAAACCGCACACGTCGGCAATCGTCATTGGTCGAGTGCCGTCGTGGAATGTCACCCCGGCCGCATGCTTTAACAAAGATTTCAGCAACCTGCGTTCTTGCTATGGCAGTGCTTTAGGCAATGCCGCCATCGCATCGTTCCTACAAAATGCTGCTAACTCGGCATCAGCCGGCTTCATTGATCCGCGTCGCTGGCTTTGCGTTCGAAACACCTGCCCATTGTTCGTCAACGACCGCGTCGTCACTCTCGACGGCTACCGACTCACCATGGGCGCGGCTTCGGCTTTAGCCCCGGTGCTTTACGAGAATGTGGAAGCGCAACTCGGGCGCTGAGAATTCACTTAACTCTGCTGCGACCACCACTGCAGCAAGGCGGTCTTTGCTTCTTCCGCACTGAGCGGACCTTTGTCTAATCGCAACTCGAGTAAGAATTTGTAGGCTTTCCCAACTGTAGGTCCCGGCGATAAACCAAGAATTTCCATGATTTGCGCGCCATCTAAGTCTGGCCGGATTGCATCCAACTCTTCTTGTTCGCGCAACTCTGCAATGCGTTCTTCAAGGTTGTCATAGGTTGCTCGCAGTTGCGCAGCCTTGCGTTGATTCCGAGTGGTGCAATCCGCACGTGTGAGTTTATGCAAGCGCACAAGTTGCTCCCCTGCATCACGCACATACCTGCGCACTGCCGAATCAGTCCAGTCACCTGAGCCATATCCATGAAAACGCAAGTGCAACTCAATCAACAAACACACTGCGTCAATCTCGTCGTTAGAAAAACGCAGCGCCTGCATGCGCTTGCGTGCCATGCGAGCGCCGACAACTTCATGGTGATGGAACGAGACTCCACCACCTGCTTCAAATTTGCGAGTGCGTGGTTTTCCAATGTCATGCAGCAACGCCGCCAACCGCAACACTAAATCCGGTTGACTGGTTGGCTCATGCGTGTGCTCAAGTTCAATGGCTTGCTCCAACACAGTGAGCGAATGCTCATACACGTCTTTATGCCGGTGATGCTCATCAATCTCAAGGGCGAGAGCCGGCACTTCGGGTAGCACTCGTTGTGCCAAACCTGTCACCACCAAAAGTTCCAAACCCCAGCGCGGATCAGGCGAGAGCAGCAACTTGCACAACTCATCGCGCACGCGCTCCGCGCTGACAATGTCAATGCGCTCAACATGCTCAATCATCGCTTCGCGCACATCTGGCGTCACGAGAAATCCGAGTTGACTACAAAAACGCGCAGCCCGCATCATCCGCAAGGGGTCATCGGTGAAGGAATCACCAGCAGTGCCTGGGGTCCGTAACACCTGCGCATCTAGGTCAGCCTGCCTACCAAAGGGGTCGACAAACTCCAAGGTGGTTAAACGCACGGCCATTGCGTTCACAGTGAAATCACGACGGCGCAAATCACCTTCAAGTGAGTCACCAAAATCCACCTGTGGTTTGCGTGACTGCGCGTCGTAGTGCTCGCTGCGGTAGGTGGTGATTTCCACAGTCACATCACCTCGGCGACCGCCGATGGTTCCGAACTCGCGGCCCACATCCCACATCGCGCTTGCCCAAGGTTTCATCACACGCTCAATGTCATCTGGGCGAGCGTTGGTGGTGAGGTCGAAATCGTTCACAGGCCGACCAAGCATCAGGTCTCGCACCGGTCCACCCACTAAACACAGGTCGAAACCTGCATCGGCAAACCGCTGCGGCAAGTCGCCGAGCATGCCAACGAGCCGCATGAGCTCAGCGGCTCGCGTGGGTGCGTCAGGCATTGGGGGGCACATGAATCACAGAGCGTAGGCGGTGGCCGCAGCACACCGTGTGTAGCAATGCCGCTGACTACGCTGACACCATGCCCCGCTCGCGTCGTCGCCGAACCGGCGTGATGCTCATCGTTGGGTCAGTAGCAACCGGCTTGCTTGTCACGGGCTGGGTTGCGGCAGCCCAAACGGGCACACCTGCCACGCAGTTGGCGAGCGCCAACGGGCGCACAGGAACGCAGTCTGGAGTTTCTTTGGCAGCCGCCGCGTCAAGCGGACTGACCATCACCTCTCTCAATCCGGCGATTCCCACACCGACATCTGGATTGACCATCCGTGGTCGTGTGAGTCAACCAGCAACTCAAGCCAGCGGCAGTGCAACCGGCTGCAGCATCACTATCGCCCTGAACCGCACTGCGTTGGTAAGTCGTTCGGCGTTGGCCTCCGTCACCACATCGAGTCAAGCCGCGCAACGCCGCTTCGCCGCAGCGGAAACATTGGGAACCACCACCTCTAACCCGACAACGGGCGAATGGGAAATCCAAATCAGCGCCAGCACGCTGCGCTTGCGTCGCTCGACTCCTGCCGGCGTGTATCCCGTCACCGCGTCTGCGAAGTGCGCGACGTCCGCTTCGTTTGCAGCCACCGTTGTTCCTTGGTTGCCATCTCGAAAGACATTCAAGCCGTCATCAGTTGTGATGTTGTGGCCAGTCACCATCAGTCCGGCGCGCGCGCTGGATAACGCGTGGGATGACCAAACGCTGCAAGGTTCACTCACATCTTTTGGTGCACTTCGCTCGTTGCTCAATGCCGGAAGTGCGGCACCGGTCTCGTGGCTCATCGACCCGGAAACTCTCGACACCCTGGCGTTAGCCGCCGGTCGCCCAGATTCGCGCGGGCAAACGCGCAGCAATCTCAATGGCACCACTCAAACACTGGCGCAATCGTGGCTTGATGATTTCACTCGCATTGCTGGGCAAACTGATGTGTTCGCTCTACCCCGTTCCATGCCAGATGCGTCGTTGGCAGTGCGGGGTCGTGTGCGCACGTGGGTTGAGTCAGCGCAAAGCACGGCTGTGCGCGATGTGAACACAGTGCTGGGCACACCTGCTGCTCCGGCAGAGGTCGTTACATCTGTGGTGAGTTGGCCATGCCCCCGCACACCGCGTTGCATCAACCGTAAAGACTTTGCTGCTTTAAATGCTGGCACTGCGAAACCAGCCATCACCGTGCTACCCGATTCGCTCGCACCGGCAACAGGTGCACCCACCTGGACTGCCGGCGCCCTCACCATGCTGCCGATTGCTGGTAAGCATCGCGCGCTCGTGACTGATGGCGCACTAGATGCGGTGCTTTCTGCGGGAGCTGGCATTTCTGAACCAGCGATGTTGCGTCAACGCATTCTTGGGGAATTTGCACTCATCTCGCTTGAGCGACCCAACTCCCCACGCACCATCGCCACCACCATTGCGCCCGGAGTCCCAACCCAAGCCGCACTTGCTGGTGCTGTGGCCGGTGCTGAAGCATTGTCGTTAGCGCAGTCCGCTGGATTCATCACGAGCACTCCACTCAGTTCACTCACCACCGGCTCACAACCACTCACCGCACGCAGCGTGCGCATCACACGAGCTCGCGGCAGCAGCGCGTGGTTGCGTGAAGTTGCGCGCGCTCGAATTTCTGCGCGAGCTGCCGCGTCATTGTTGAGTCAGCCAGATGACCGCGACCTTTGGCGCGCACAAGCCGACATTGCTGCAACGAACGCATTAAGTTTGACGTGGCAAAGCCAGGCCGGTGCCCAGCAAGCATTTGTCAGTGCATTTGCAGATGCTGCTGCTGCTCGCCGCGGTGGTGTGCGTGTGGTGACCGCCAAACGGATTTATCTCGGCCGCAGTTCCGGCACAATTCCTTTCACTGTCATCAACACTTTGAACGTGCCGGTGACGGTTTACCCACAAGTCACGGGGCATCCCTTCACCCGAATCTCCCTTGGAACAGCGCCAGCGGTGCTCAATCTCGGTCCGGGGGAGCGTCAGGGCGTGACCATTGGCGCACGCATCTTGGGCAGTGGTGACATCACGGTGAGTTTCTTGGTGCGCGGAGTTGACCGTCACCTCATCAGCACCCCGGCATCCACCACAGTCACCACGAGCGCGTATGCACGCATCGCCGGCTGGGTTGTTGCTGGTGCGTTTGCATTGTTGCTGCTGTTACTGGTGAACAACATCCGCCGACAGATTCGTCGCCGCCGTTCCGGTGAAGCAGGCGATGGTCACAGCGCTGTTATGGATGTGGAGCCGTGAGTGCTGCGGCAGACTCTGCGGGCATGAGCACCAATCGCGCAAGCGCGTTGATGGCGCTTGGCACATTGCTCAGTCGTGCAACCGGAATCTTTCGCGAAATCGCGGTCATTGCGGCCATCGGAACTGCGGTGTTCGCAGACACCTATTCCGTCGGTAACTCGATGCCGAATGTGGTGTATGTGCTGATTGTTGGTGGCAGTTTGGATGCAGTGTTCGTTCCGCAAATCGTGCGACGCATGCGCAGCGATGCTGATGGTGGGCGTGCTTACATCGACAAACTTCTCACGGCAACTCTCACACTTTTACTCGCCCTCACCGCGCTTGCAGTTCTCGCCGCGCCACTAATTGCTCGGCTCTACGGCTCCGCAGACTGGTCGGCAACGGACCGCAGTGTGGCGGTGCTGTTCACGCAATATTGCCTCCCGCAAATCGTGTGTTACGGCCTTTTCGAAATGCTGAGCCAGGTTCTCAATGCTCGCGGCAAATTTGGCGCTCCCATGTTCGCACCCATCATCAACAATGTGGTGGTCATCACCACTGCAATCGCGTTCATTGCCATTGCCGGCACAAAGCTCACAACCGGCACGGTCACTGACACCCAGGTTGCATTCCTTGGAATCGGCACCACCCTTGGTGTCGCGGCACAGGCGTTGGTGTTGCTGCCGATGTTGCGACGAACTGGTCACCCGTGGCGGTTGCGTTTTGACTGGCGCGGTTCC
>RGCY01000059.1 GCA_009918865.1 Actinomycetota bacterium | reverse complement strand
AGCAATGGAGCATGCTGCTGAACTCACAGTGCCGCTGGATGTGAATGTGGGTGTGGGTCCGAACTGGGATGCTGCTGCGCACTAGTGCTCGCTAGATTCCGGACTAGCCGACCTTTTTTGCAACGACCTGTGTTCAAGTCTCACAATCAATGTCTTGGGCACCAGATCTACGGTGTCCGCACTCCAGCCACCGAATGTGCGCATGCGATCGCCACGCCACTGGGGTTCCCAAAGCCGTGTAACCACAAGTCCCGCAGCTACACATGCGTGCATAAGGTCTTCCAATGTGTGGTGGTACTCCGCATATGTCACCTCACCGGTCGTGGAAATTTCCGCATAAGGCGTGCGGTCAAAGTAGGACGTGCTCACCTTCAGACCACGAGTGGCGACGGGGTCGTCCGGAAACATCCATCGCACGGGGTGCGGTAAGGAGACCGTGATGTGTCCATCCGGACGCAGCACGCGTGCCACTTCACGCAACACCACTGTGAGATCGGGAACAAACGCCAAGACCCCGAATGCAGAGACGATGACATCCATGCTGGCAGTGGCGAAGGGCAAGTCATGTGCGTCTGCCTGAATCAAGTGCACTTGTGGATGCGAAGGTTGAGCTTTATGCCAGTCTTGTGCGAACGTGAGTTGTGCATGGGAGATATCCATACCGATAACACGGCCCGATGAAGGAGCCCGTGAAGCGCGTCGCGCACGAGTGTGAGCACTCTCGGCTGTGCTCGCAGCTTCGGTTGTAGGAGATGGCTCGGGCAGGTGAGTTGAGATGACCTCACCCGAGGCATCGGGCCCGGCAGTGTCAGTCAGGGATTCAGACACCCCACACACATGTTTGGCAAGCCAACGCGCGGCTTGGGCAGCACCACAGCCAAGGTCCAGCACAGTGAGCCCTGCGAGGTCAGCCGCCGGACCGAGTAAGCCGAGTTCGGATTCCAACCATCCTTCCGGACACCACACCAAGTCCCCGTCACCTGGCCCAGCCAGATAGTCCCCATGCTCGCGCTGGTAGCGCTCGGCATCGGCATCCCAGCCAATCCGTGCCGCGGCCCGGCCGGCAGTGTGGGTCACCGCAATCCGCCCCGCCCGGTTCGACCTCGCCGTCGTTGAGGGCGACTCAGGTTGATCGGAACTGGGGGAGGGCTTCACCCTCACATCTTCTCGCATCAGCCCGACGCGTAGGCTTGTTCTTTGGTTGTGCGCCCGCGCAACCCCCCAGCGCGCCCGCGCTCGGGCCCTCTAAGACGATCGAGTCCAACCTCCCTATGACGCAATCCCTCGATGTGGCGGCAACGCCCGCCCCGACCTCTTCTTCCCCTATCGCGATTAACGACTTCGCTACCGCTGAGGATCTGCTCGCGGCTATTGAAAAGACCATCAAGCCATTCGGAGACGGCGACGTCGTTGAAGGCATCGTGGTCAAGGTTGACCGCGACGAAGTCCTGTTGGACATCGGCTACAAAACCGAGGGCATCATCCCCTCGCGCGAATTGAGCATCAAGCATGATGTGAACCCTGCGGACGTTGTCTCCGTCGGTGAGCGCCTTGAGGCGCTCGTCATGACCAAGGAAGACAAAGACGGACGCCTGATTCTTTCCAAGAAGCGCGCCCAGTACGAGCGTGCATGGGGAGCCATCGAGAAGGTCAAAGAGGAAGACGGTGTGGTCACCGGCACCGTCATCGAAGTTGTCAAGGGTGGTCTCATCGTTGACATTGGTCTTCGTGGCTTCCTTCCGGCATCACTTGTGGAAATGCGCCGCGTGCGTGACCTTGCGCCCTATCTGAACCGGCAGATTGAGGCGAAAATCATCGAGCTCGACAAGCACCGCAACAATGTTGTGCTGTCACGTCGCGCCTACCTTGAGCAGTCGCAGAGTGCCGTGCGCTCAACCTTCTTGAACCAGTTGGCGAAGGGTCAAATCCGCAACGGTGTGATTTCGTCCATCGTCAACTTCGGTGTGTTTGTCGACCTTGGCGGCGTTGACGGTCTGGTTCACGTGTCTGAACTTTCGTGGAAGCACATTGACCACCCGAATGAAGTGGTTGAAGTTGGCCAGGAAGTCACAGTCGAGGTTCTTGAAGTTGACATGGAGCGTGAACGCGTCTCTCTGTCCTTGAAGTCCACGCAGGAAGACCCGTGGCAGGCTTTCGCTCGCACCCACGCCATCGGCAACATCGTTCCAGGCAAGGTCACCAAGATGGTGCCGTTTGGCGCATTCGTTCGCGTTGCCGACGGCATCGAAGGTTTGGTGCACATCTCCGAGCTCGCTGAGCGTCATGTGGAGATTCCAGAGCAGGTTGTAACGATGGATCAGGATCTGTTCGTCAAGGTCATAGACATTGATCTTGAGCGTCGCCGCATCTCGTTGTCGCTCAAGCAAGCCAATGAAGGCACCGACGCGGACGCCCTGGAAGAGAACTTCCACCCTGAGGTGTACGGCATGGCCGGGTCTTACGACGAAAACGGTCAGTATCAGTACCCAGACGGTTTCGACTCCGCATCGGGTCAGTGGTTGCCGGGCTTTGAGAAGCAACAAGCAGAGTGGGAAGCGGCCTACGCCGTGGCTCACGCACGTTGGATCACTCACCAGGCGCAGGCGAAGGAAGCCCGGGCGCTGGATGCTGCGGCCGCGATTGAAGCCGCTTCGGAAGCCAACTACAGCTCAAGCAGCGATGACTCAGGCGACACTGGAACCCTCTCAGCAGATGAGGGTCTGCAGGCGCTGAAGGAGAAACTCGAAGGCTGATGCCCACCCCTGCTGTCCTCATCACGCTCAGTGGTGAGGATCGACCGGGCGTAACCGCCGCAGTCACAGCCTGTCTGGCTCGAGATGTGCGACGGTTGGTGGACGTTGAACAAATCGTTATTCGTACGCGGCTCACACTTGCATTGCTGTGTGAGCCGCGTACGTCTTTTCAATCTGATGTGGTTCGGGAAGCGCTACAAAGAATCCTCCCCGGCTTTACCGTTGACGTGTCGCACGCCGCTCAAGCACATGTTTCGGAGGCACGCGAACTTTTCGTTGTGTCGCTGTTGGCGCGTGAACTAGCGCCTGAGGCAATGTCTGAGGTGGCGCGTGCCATCGCATCTGTCGGTGGCAATATCGAACGAATCCGCCGAACTGCCGATTACCCCATCACGGCTCTTGAATTTCATGTGACTGTGGCGCGGGGATCAGCTAGTGCGGCGGCTCTGCGCACCGGTCTACTTGGCTCGGTGCAGCATCACGGAATTGATATCGCAGTGCAGCGAGCAGACCTAGACCGTCGTGGCGTGCGACTCGTGGTCTTGGATGTTGACTCCACTTTGGTTCAGGCAGAAGGTATCGATTTGCTCGCCGCCGAAGCCAGCGTGCAGGCGCAGGTTTCGGACATCACGGCAGCGGCCATGCGTGGCGAACTTGATTACGCGGATTCGCTGAAAGCACGCGTGCGTTTACTCGCAGGCTTGCCCCTTTCTGCCGTGCACCGAGTTGCGCAATCAATTGAGTTGAGTCCGGGGGCGCGCACTTTGATTCGCACATTGCGTCGTTGTGGTGACCATGTGGCACTGGTCAGTGGTGGATTCATTGAGCTCATAGAGCCACATGCACAAGAACTCGGCATCCACATGCTGCGCGCAAACTCACTGCAGGCGCGTGATGGAATCTTGACAGGTGAAGTCATGGAGCCGGTTCTTGATCGGGCGGGCAAAGCCGAAGCACTGCGCGCATTCGCGGATAGCGTTAATGTCCCATTGGCTCGCACGGTTGCCATCGGTGATGGTGCAAATGATTTAGACATGCTTGCCGCCGCGGGTCTTGGCATCGCATTCAACGCCAAACCTGTTGTGCGTGATGCCGCCGATGCGACAGTTTCAGTGCCATACCTAGACGCGGTGCTCTATCTGCTGGGCATTACCCGAGAACAGATTGAGGATGCGGATGAACGTGAAGGGGTCGTGGTCCAGCGACCATCGGTGTTGTGATGTCAAAGCGCGTGATCGCCGTGACTGGCGGCATCGGCTCAGGAAAGTCTGCGTTCTGCGCTGAATTGTCCGAACGTGGCGTTGCTGTGTTCGATGCAGATGAATCGGCACGGCGCGCGGTTGAGGTGGGCACCGATGTGCACCGCACACTACTGGCGCAACTTCCACAGTGCTTTGACGACGGGGAACTCAACCGCAGTGCACTTGCCGACGTGATGTTTAGCGACACAAGCCTGCGCCAGTGGGTGGAGTCGGTCATCCACCCGTGGGTTCGAGCCGAAATGGCGCACCTCGCTGCTCAAGCAAAGTCCGATTTGGTGGCTCTTGATATCCCACTGCTTGCTGAAACACGGTCACGCTCTGCTGTACAAGCCGAATTCGATTACGTTGTCACACTCTGGGCGCCGAAAATGCAGCGTGAGACGTGGTTGTTGGCTCGGGGGTTGCCTGCGCATGGCAGCACAGGCAACAGATGAGCAACGGCAGGCGGTGAGTGACATGGTGGTTCCTAATGTGTCCAACATTTCTGACCTTGGCCCACATGCTCGAGCCGCCATCCTCGCTGCCCGGTCCCTTCCGGGGCGTCGCATATGACTCGACCCATCACCGACCTCACACGCACCGTTGCACCTTTCGAAGTCATCAGTGAATTTGAGCCCGCAGGCGATCAGCCCACGGCCATCGCTGAGATTGCAAAGCGCGTCACCGCAGGTGAAGCGCATGTGGTGCTACTCGGGGCGACTGGCACGGGTAAGTCCGCCACCACTGCTTGGCTGGTTGAGAAGTTGCAACGACCAACGCTGGTGATGGCGCCGAACAAAACTCTCGCAGCGCAACTTGCGACAGAGTTTCGTGAGTTGCTGCCGAATAATGCAGTGGAGTACTTCGTTTCGTATTACGACTATTACCAACCAGAGGCCTACATCCCAAGTACGGACACCTACATTGAAAAGGATTCAAGTATCAACGAAGAAGTTGAACGGCTGCGCCACTCTGCAACCAACTCACTTCTGACTCGTCGAGATGTTCTCGTGGTCGCAACTGTGTCGTGCATTTACGGTTTGGGCACGCCTCAGGAATATGTGGATCGTATGGTTCGCCTAAGAATCGGTGACACGATTGAACGCAATGCACTTCTGCGTCGTTTAGTGGACATCCAATATCAGCGCAACGACATGGCATTTGAGCGTGGCACATTCAGGGTGCGTGGCGACATCGTGGAGGTCTTTCCTGTCTACGAAACCAATCCCATTCGCATCGAGATGTTTGGCGACGAGATTGAACGATTGTCCTCGCTCCATCCAGTGACTGGCGAAATCCTCACCCAGGATGAAGAGATGCATGTCTTTCCTGCCACACACTATGTCGCCAGCCCGGAGCGCCTAGCGCGTGCAATTTCCGACATCGAAACTGAGTTGCAGCAGCAAGTTGCGGTGTTCGAAGCCCGTGGCCAACTTCTCGAAGCGCAACGCATCAAGATGCGCACCGCCTACGACATTGAAATGCTGCAGCAAACGGGGAGTTGTCGGGGGGTTGAGAACTACAGTCGCCATCTTGATGGACGCGAACAGGGGAGTCCACCTAACTGCCTTTTGGATTATTTCCCGGAGGACTTCCTGCTTGTTATCGACGAATCGCATGTGACAGTTCCGCAAATTGGCGCGATGTTTGAAGGCGATGCATCTCGCAAGCGCACACTTGTGGAGCATGGTTTTCGTCTACCAAGTGCGATGGATAACCGCCCACTACGTTGGGAAGAATTCGTGGAACGCACCGGTCAGACTGTGTATCTCTCGGCCACACCTGGTTCTTATGAATTGGGAGTTGTCCAAGGGGATGTCGTTGAACAGGTGATTCGACCAACCGGTCTGGTGGACCCAGAAGTGGTGGTTCGCCCAACCACCGGGCAGATTGACGACTTGATTGCCGAGATTCGCCGTCGGGTTGCTGCAAATGAGCGCGCACTGGTGACCACGCTGACCAAACGCATGGCTGAGGAACTCACCGATTACCTCACTGAACAAGGTTTACGGGTGAGATATCTCCACTCCGAAGTGGACACTCTGCGCAGAGTCGAATTGCTTCGTGAACTGCGCCTTGGTGAGTACGACATACTCGTCGGCATCAACTTGTTGCGCGAAGGCTTAGACCTTCCCGAAGTGTCGCTAGTCGCAATTCTGGATGCAGACAAAGAAGGTTTCTTGCGAAGCACCCGATCACTCATCCAGACGATTGGTCGCGCGGCTCGCAACGTGTCTGGACAGGTCATCATGTATGCAGACACGATGACAGATTCCATGCGCGCAGCAATTGACGAGACCAACCGTCGTCGAGCAAAGCAGCAAGCCTTCAATGCTGAGCATGGCATTGATCCCCAGCCACTTCGCAAGAAGATTGCGGACATCACCGACATGCTTGCCCGAGAGCGGATTGACACTGACCGACTTGTGGCTGCGGCATCTGAGGTTCGGGTTGAGAGCCGTAGGCTCGTGGCTGGTACCCCTGCTGCTGACCTGCAGTCCTTGATCGAAGACCTGAGTCAGCAAATGCGAGCAGCCGCAGAGGAACTGAATTTCGAACTTGCCGCCCGAATCCGTGATGAAGTGGGCGACCTCAAGAAGGAGTTGCGCAGCATGTTGGCCGCCACCGAAGGGAAGTTGTGATGACGGCGGCACCTTGGGAATGGTGGGCACTGCTGGGGCTGTTGGTTGCCACTTTTGTGCTCGATGGATTGATTGTTGACCGGCGTCCACACAATTTCAGTCCCCGAGAAGCAGGTGTGTGGGTCGGCATTTACGTCAGTCTCGCAGGGCTGGTCGCCTTCTACATCTGGATGCAACACGGTTCGGCGGCTGGTGGGCAGTTCATTGCGGGGTATTTGACGGAATACAGCCTGTCGGTTGACAACCTATTCGTGTTCCTCGTGCTGATGAGCAGTTTCGCGGTGCCCACGGTGGCGCGGCACCGGGTCTTGCGCATCGGTGTGGCACTGTCACTTATCTTGCGCGGCGCTCTCATCGTTCTCGGAGCGGCTGCTGTGGAGAAGTTCGAGGCAACGTTGTTCCTATTTGCGGTGTTGCTGGCATGGACTGCAATTCAAGTGTGGCGCACCGGCGATGCCGAACCGGATCCCGAAGGACATGCCGTCGTTCGATGGCTTGAGCGTCGGGTGCCCGTGACTCGTGAATATCACGGCAACAAACTTCTCGTGCGCGTGGAGAGTCGAAGGCTTGCCACTCCTATGTTGATTGTGATTCTTGCCATCGGTGTTTCCAATGTGCTGTTTGCTGTTGATTCCATCCCAGCCATTTTCGGACTCACAACAGACCCCTACATCATCGTCGCCTCTAACGCCTGTGCGCTCATGGGCTTGCGAC
>RGCY01000058.1 GCA_009918865.1 Actinomycetota bacterium | reverse complement strand
CTGAGCACGACCTAAGCAGTCTGCGACTCCTTGGTTCGGTTGGCGAACCCATCAACCCCGAAGCATGGATGTGGTACCGCGAACACATCGGTGGAAACCGCTGCCCCATCGTTGACACTTGGTGGCAAACCGAGACTGGCGCAATCATGATTAGCCCACTACCCGGCGTCACACACTGCAAGCCTGGTTCGGCAATGACGCCTCTGCCGGGAATTAGTGCTGCGATTGTTGATGATGCTGGCAGCCCGGTTGGTCACGGACACGGCGGCTACCTTGTGTTGACCGAACCGTGGCCATCCATGCTGCGTGGCATCTGGGGCGATGACGAGCGCTACGTGGACACCTACTGGTCTCGCTGGAGTGGTAGGTACTTCGCAGGTGATGGCGCGAAATACGACCACGACGGCGCAATGTGGCTGCTCGGTCGTGTGGACGATGTGATGAATGTGTCAGGTCACCGCATCTCAACAACAGAAGTCGAATCAGCGTTAGTGGCACATCCCTCAGTTGCTGAAGCAGCGGTGGTCGGTGCTGCAGATGACGTCACCGGACAAGCGATTGCTGCATTCGTCATTCTGCGCAAAGGCCATGCAGATGATGCCAACGTTGCCGAGCGGCTGCGCGCACATGTGGCGCATGAGATTGGCGCGATTGCTCGCCCGAAGCGCATCTTGATTGTCACAGAACTGCCCAAGACTCGGTCTGGAAAGATCATGCGCAGACTGCTGCGCGACGTGGCAGAAAGTCGCGATCTTGGCGACGTGACGACCTTGGCTGACCCGACCATCATGCGGCTCATCGCAGATGGCCTTAATGCCAGAACCACTGAGGAAGACTGATGTCGCGTCCACGTGCCCAAGCACAATGGTTAAGACGAGTGCTGCACGACGAAACTATCGGTGGTGGGTTGATGCTCGCGGCCGCAGCACTTGGAGTGCTCGCGGCCAACTCACCACTGAGTTCGCGCTACCAGGATTTCACCGCACATGTCATCAGCGTTCCAGGGACGCATCTACACCTCACAACTTTGCAATGGGCTGCAGATTTTCTGCTCGCTTTCTTCTTTCTCGTTGCTGGTGCGGAATTGAAACATGAGTTGACATCAGGAAGTTTGTCGTCGCTGCGGCTTGCATCAGTGCCAGTGCTTGGTGCCATGGGTGGGATGCTCTTGTCGGCGGGGGTGTTTCTTGCTGTATGCGCAGTAACTGGAGCCAATGCAGACACTCGTATGGGTTGGGCGGTCCCAACGTCAACAGACATTGCCTTCGCACTTGCCGTGCTTGCTATAGCCGGTCGCGGGGTTCACCCAGGTGTGCGCGTGCTGTTGCTCGGACTCGCTGTCATCAACGACGTCGGTTCGATTCTCATCATTGCCTTCAAATTCGCCGGCTCAGTTCACGTCATGTCTTTGCTCATCGCGGCGGTGTGTGTTGCGGTGTGGGCCCTTCTGCAACGCAGAGAGGTGCGGTTCGGTCCTGTGTATGCCGTGGTGTTCCTCATCGGCTGGTGGGCGATGCACGAAAGTGGAATCCACGCGACCATCGTGGGGATGGCGTTCGGTTTAGCCTGCAGCACCAAGGCTCAGCGCCGTGAGGAAACTGGCGCTGACACCGCAGATCGGGTGCTGCGACCGTGGGTTGCTGGGCTTGCCGTTCCCCTGTTTGCCTTTGTGTCGGTCGGTGTTGATGTCACGACAAGTGGCGGTCTGCTGGCACAACCAGCGCTGGCAGTGATTCTCGGGCTGGTCATTGGACAACCGATTGGGGTTGCACTCGGATTCTGGGTGGCAGTGCGTTGGTTGCGCGGTGAAGTTGCAGCAGGGTTACAAACGCGTCAACTTGCTGTCGTTGCCTGTCTTGCTGGAGTGGGTTTCACAGTGGCGCTGCTCGTGAGCGAACTTGCCTATGCGAAGACGCCGGAGCTACTGGCTCAAGCCAAGGTCGGAGTCCTCTGCGCGTCCGTTGCCGCAAGCATCATCGCAACAGGCGTTATGCGCTTTGCTCGCAGTTCACGAACTGACGGCTAGGCTAAACACATGACGGAGCAGCCCAACGATGGCGGAACTCCCCCGAAGTCGGAGGGGTTCCCAGGATTCGTTGCCATCGGGCGATTAGCCACTGCAGTCACACGATTCTTAGATGGCCTGCGCTCTTTCGTTCGAGATTTCGCGCTGCTGGCACGCGCGGAAATCATCGTGTCAGCAAAGGCACTTGGCACAGGTGTCGTGTTGGCGCTCCTGGTGGTGGGGCTGACTCTTTTAGCCGCAATTTTCCTCATGATTGCACTGGCGTACGGCTTGGTGTTCCTTGGACTGCCTGCGTGGTTGGCATTCCTCATCGTCGCCGTGATGGTGCTGATTGTGATCGTGGTGCTTGCGATGATTGCTCGCAAGCAGTTCAAAACGGTCACGTTGCCGACGCGCACTTTGGCGATGTTGGATGAGATTGGTAAACCCGGCTCCGAATCAACTGACCCCAAGAGTTGATCCACCTCAGCAGATGTGTTGCGCGTTGGCGCGCAAATGGTCAGTCAAATTTCAATCGTGAGTTGCACACACACCCGTGGAAACAGGACTACTCGCGGTGGCGGCAGCATTGAGTGCCGGACGCACTGCATCCGTTGTGAGTGCGTAGCCAGTTGCGGCGTCATCGCGCGACACCGCGAAAATCACGCCGCGCACAACACCTTCGCTGTCTAACAACGCACCGCCAGAATCACCCTGCCGCACGGATGAGCGCATAGAGATGACCGCACGCACCACGCTGCCACCACCGTAGATGTCCGAACCGCGCGCGGTGAAGATGTCGGTGATCAAAGCCGGTGCAATCTCCCGTGGCCCACCTCCTGGGTAACCCACCGCAGCCGCCGCGCTGGCACGGGTGGGGCGATTGCCCACGGGCAGCACGGGCCAATCCGACGTGTTGACTTTGACAACGGCCACATCAACATTTGGATCGAAGAACACCACCGAACCGGTGCGGTAGCGGTTGTCGCCGGCTTCAACGCGAACGTTGGTCAGCCCGGCCACCACGTGAGCGTTGGTCATCACCCGATTTGTCGCCACGACAAATCCAGAGCCAACCACCGTGCCACCACAACCGCGCGCTTCTCCACTAACACGCACAACCGATTCGGCCGCACTGCGGACACGAGCGAGTGCTGCAACTGTTGAATCAAGAGAACCCTGCACCGGTGCGCGCACTCCACCGAAGGTGAAGAACACACGGGGAACGCCGGAGTTATCCAAACTCTTGATGAGTTGAGCAAAGAGGGCATCCATGGAAGACGGCATCGCTGAATCAATTGCTGTGATGACTCGTGAACGCGCGATGTCTCGACTTGCCGGACTCGGCACGACCGAGACCGCCGAGGCCAACATCCACACCACCACCATGACGGCAGTGCAATCAAATGCCGTTCCGGCGAGATTGTCCAGAAGAGTTGCTGGTCTCCACGTGACTTTCGAGCGAATTCGTTGCCCTGCAAATCCAAGGAGGCTTGATGCAGTCAGAGCGCACGCGATGATGATGGCCACTGACACTGGCACTCGCATTGCACCTGAGATTGCAAGCGACTTGATGAGCCATGCCGCGGCTCGCGCACCGAGAACTGCTCCGGCGATGAGACCGGCAACCGCCGCTACCGTGCCGAGTAATCCACGGCGCCAGCCGCGAACTGCGGCCAAAACAATCAAGACAGCAATGAAGATGTCAACGCTGCTCAAGTTCATGCCACACCGCCAACTGCTGAGTCTCGCGGACCAAGTGAGTCAGGTGGGGTGGGAGTCGTTCCTGGTAGGTCAACCACATTGGACGGCTGCCAAGGTTGTTCCCAACCAACAAAATGCAAGATGCGGTCGAGCACTAACCCCGTGAATCCCCACACAAAGAGTCCGTCGATATCAAAAGCTGGTCCGGTTGCGCCGTTGGGGTAACGCACCATGGTCCGTGCCGTGGGCGCTGCAGCCGCTGCAAAAGTGACTGCATGAGCAGAGACCACTTCGGTGTCATCTTCCCGGCCGTTCACATCTGCGTCGTCTGCACACCATGCAAACACGGGAGTAACGGCGAAACCGCTCACCGGAATCCACAGCGACGGCCAGATGCAAAGTGGGTGCAGATGCTGAGGGTTCAGAGTGGTTTCTTCTGATGTTTCGCGTAATGCGGTGGCAATCGGTCCTGAGTCGCCATCGTCAACCGCACCACCCGGAAACGCAACTTGCCCGGCATGTGCACGCAGTCGAGATGAGCGGGTGACGAGAACCGTTTCCGGTCCGTACCCACGGTCGCGCAGCACGACCAAGACTGCGGCTGCGCGTGCGTGGTCTGGTGCAGGCGCGAACCGACTGATGTGGTCGTGTTCAACACCTGACACTCGTGAACTGACATCGCGTGCCCATTGGGGAACATCAGGGTGCATATTTCGCCGCCAGAGACTGCAGCTGTTTTAAGGACGTCACGCGACCGCGCTCCACATGGGAAACGGTGCCATCACCAGTGACGAACACCGCGACCGGTTGGGCGTTGATGTTCCACGCAGCGGAAATCGCGGCTGTGCGGTCCACCAAGGAAGCAAACGGAAACGCGGTCTGCTTGGCGTACTTTTGCAAGTTTTGTGGGTTGTCACGCCAACCAATGCCAACAACGCGCACACGCGATTGTTCACGCGCAAACGTTGCAAAGATGGGTAGTTCTTCTCGGCAAGGTCCACACCACGATGCCCAAACAACTGCCACTGTTGGAGCGCCGCGCAACTGATTCCCGCGAACGATTGAACCGTCAGCCAAGCATTGGAAAGTAATTCCTCTCCAACCATCGCGAGTGCCGTCATCATCAGCGAAAGACTCACAATCCATCAAACCTGATGTCGGCGAAACGGATGCAAGGGTCGACTCTGTCGCGGTCACACTCGCCCCGAGATCTGGGGACTTCACTTGCGAGGTGCAGGCAGCCGTAGTGAGCGATAGCAAGAGCAGGATTGCGGCGTACCTCTGGGTGGATCGAGCCTGGGTTCTCACGCCGAGCTCACCGAGCCCAAGAGTCGGGCGGCCTGCTCGGGGTCCGTTGGCCCAGTGCCGAATGCCGGACACAAGCGCGCAATGGGGCACGCACCACACGCAGGTTTGCGCGCGTGGCAGACACGCCGGCCATGCCAAATCAACCGGTGTGAGAGATGCGTCCAATCCTTCTTTGGGATTAGTTGCGCAACCTCTGCCTCAACCTTTTCCGGGTCTGACTGCGTTGTCCAACCGAATCGGCGGACCAAGCGACCAAAATGTGTGTCGACCGTCAAGCCCGGAACATCGAAGGCATTACCGAGCACCACATTGGCTGTCTTACGGCCTACCCCTGGCAACGCGGTCAGCGCCTCAAGGCTTGCAGGGACGTCACCACCATGTTTCTCACACAACACTTGTGCCATCGCGATGATGTTGGCTGCCTTCATGCGAAAGAACCCAGTTGACCGGATGAAGTCCTCCACATCGCTCTGCGAAGCGGACGCGAAATCCGCCGCCTCTGGGTAGCGCGCGAATAATCCCGGAGTGACAAGATTCACACGTCGGTCTGTGCACTGCGCTGAGAGCATGGTGGCGACCAACAATTGCAGCGGGTTTTCGAAATCCAATTCGCAATGCGCATCAGGGTATTCCTGCGTAAGTACAGCGAAAATCCGCCGTGCTGCACGCCTTTTTGCTGCCATATCAGCACCGTCAATGGCTTTCGGACGAGCGGCGCGGGGCATGTCGACAAGCGTAGAGTGAAGCCGCATGACCGGCTGCGCGCCGCCACTTTGCGACTCGGAACGCGCGCGGCTGTGGAGTAATCTGAACTCACCGACCCATGGAGGAATTGATGAGCGAACGTGTCGTGTCGACTGACCTCGACTCCGACCCACTGTTCGGCCGCCCGCTCTTCGCCTCACTTGATTCTGAGACTGCGAAGACGCTGCGCGAGCAGATGACCGAGCAAGAGTTCGACCGGGGAACCGTGATTTTTGCGGAGGGTGACCCGGGAGACCGGCTTTATTTGATTCTGGAAGGTCGCGTCACTCTTGGTCAAAGCTCTGTCGATGGTCGTGAGGCTCTCATCGCCGTCCTTGGCGAAGGCGACATGTTTGGAGAGTTGTCACTGTTCGACCCCGGCCCACGAGCATCGTCTGCAACGGCGATCACGCCCGTGCGCGTTGCCAGCATGAGCCGCTCCCGGCTTCGTCCTTGGCTCACCGAGCACCCTGCCGTGGCTGAAGCACTCTTACAAGCATTGGCTGAGCGCCTACGCACTGCAAATCGCGCGCTTGCTGACTTGGTTTTTGTTGACGTTCCCGGTCGAGTTGCGAAAGTTCTCGTGCGACTTGCTGACCGCTTTGGCGACAAAGAAGGTGACGCCTATGTGGTTCACCACGAACTCACCCAAGAAGAACTTGCGCGACTCGTCGGGGCTTCACGAGAAACGGTGAACAAAGCACTTGCGGATTTCGCGACGAGGCAATGGATTCGCCTTGAGTCACGCGGTGTGGTGTTGCTCGACATTGAGCGCCTCAAGAAGCGCGGACACCAAAACGACCTGTGAGCGTGGCTCAGTAAGACACGAATGTGAATGCCTTCGCACCGTCGTCTGAGGCCAAGTGTGACGCCCTTGAGTCGCAGCCTTGGTCAGGCGCTCACCCGGAACATGAACTCAATTTCCACCGGAGCACCGAGTGGAAGTGCTGCGACACCCACGGCTGAGCGGGCGTGCTTCCCGGCATCTCCAAACACTTCACCAAGGAACTCACTGGCTCCGTTGATAACGCCTGGCTGACCAGTGAACTCAGACGTGCAAGCGACAAAACCGACAACTTTCACCACCTGCTCAACAGAGTCGATGTCCGCAACTGTCGCCAAGGCTGCAAGTGCATTCAAGGCGCAGCGCTTGGCAAGTGCCTTTGCTTCTTCAGCCGTGACATCAATTCCGACTAAACCCGTCGCGAGCAGCGCACCATCCACCATCGGCAACTGCCCAGAAATAAAAACCATGTCACCGCTGCGCAGCGCTGGCACATAAGCGGCTAACGGCGGCGTGACCACGGGTAGTTGCAATCCCATTGCCGCCAACCGGCTCTTCACATCAGAACTCATGTCAGCCCTCCTTAGGGCGCTTGAAGTAGGCGACAACGCTCTCCGGATCCATCCCGGAGCCAAGTGCGACCAGTTCCCAGCCATCTTCCCCAAAATTGTCGAGGATTTGCTTGGTGTTGTGCTTAAGCAACGGGGCAGTGAGGTATTCCCAGCGGGTCATACCGGCAGCCTAGAACACAGGTGCTCAACCCGCTCCTAGGCTCAAGGTATGACCGTCACCCCCGCACTACACATCGTGAGCGGTAAAGGTGGCACGGGCAAATCCACGGTTGCAACCTCACTGGCGATTGCCCTAGCTGAAGCCGGCCAGCGCGTCTTGCTCGCGGAAACTGAAGGTCGCGCTTCTCTGGCGACTTTGCTGGGCATTGAGCGACTCACGTATGACGAGCATCGCATTCATGGTCCTTGGAAT
>RGCY01000057.1 GCA_009918865.1 Actinomycetota bacterium | reverse complement strand
TGATGTGTCCTGTGAGCACAACCGTGCCACCTGTGAGTGAATCGCCAACTCGTGCGGTGGTAGGCACGGCTTCGCCGGTGAGCATTGATTCATCCACCGCGGTTTCGCCGTCAAGAATCACACCATCCACGGGAACAACTTCACCAGGTTTGACGAGCAAGGTGTCATTGACCACGATGAATTCGGTTGGAACCAGTTCCGTTGTGCCATCCGCGAGCAAGCGACGCCCGCTGACCGCCTGTAGCGCAAGCAACTCGCGAATGGCTTGACTAGACTCCCGGGTGGCGCGATGTTCAAGCAGCCGACCAAGCAACAGGAAACCTGTCACAGCTGCGACGACTTCAAACCACACGTGAGTTGTTGCGTGCTCTTTCATGTTCGTGTCGTACACAAACCAAGTTCCGTGCGCACTTGCGGCTCGAATTAACGCATAAACGCTACCCAGCCAAGCCGCGGCAACTCCCAATGACACAAGAGTGTCCATGCTCGAAGAACCATGTCGCAGTTGACGCAAAGCGACTTTGTGAAACGGAAGGGCACTCCACCATGCAATGGGAGCGCTGAATGCTGCCGCCCACCACTGCCAGCCGGCGAACTGCAAGGACATCACCATTGAAACCGCAACGACCGGAACTCCGAGCACAGTTGCAACGATGAGTCGGCGTCTTAAGTCTGCCGCGCGCGCGTTGGCATCGGCGGCACTGTTGGTCGCGTAATCTCGCAGTTGGGCGTCGTATCCAGCCGCTTTCACCGCGTCAACCAGCGCGGTCACCGGGAGCGTGGCAGGTGCAACGACGCGTGCAGACTCCGTTGCCAAATCAACCGAGGCTTGAACGCCTTGGATTTTTGTGAGTTTTCGTTCAACCCTTGCAACGCATGATGCACACGTCATTCCGGACACATGTAAATCGGTGACGCGCAAAGATGTGGGTGCGACTGTGCCTTCGGACGCAGTGTCCAAACCGATTGAACTCTCGGGCGCCACGTCGTTGCCGCTGGGTCCGGTCACGAAACCAGTGTGTAGCCGGCTTCTGCAACTGCGTCGGAGATTGCACTTTCGGCAACATCACCAGAAACGGTGAGTTGCTTGGCTGCCAAATCCACAGATGCGGCCGTGACACCAGGAATCGCTGACACTTCGCGAGTGACGGCTTGCACGCAGTGGTCGCAGGTCATGCCTTCGACAGTGAAAACGCGTTCGCTCATGGCTCCTCCTCAGCCCCCACGATAGTCCGCGGATGCTGCGAGGAGCCATGAGCGGTGTGTCAACGATTCACGCGTGCGTAGCCAGTGATGTGGTGCTGGAACCAGCCAGCCCTAAGTCTGTCTACGACGACTCCGCGTTTGGGATTCGATGCGTGGATGATTCGACCTTGGCCCGCATAGATGCCCACATGGTGTGCCTTGTTGCGAAAGAAGAACACCAAGTCACCGGGGCGGATTTTCGAGGCTGGGATTCGCAGCATTGATCGGTACTGGGCACGGCTTGAATGCACATACGTGTGGCCCGTTGCTTTACGGATGACCCATTGTGTGAAGCCCGAACAGTCGTATGCGTGTGGACCCTGTGTGTTTGCCACGTAAGGCTTGCCTACTTGCGTGAGTGCAATCCGGACAATCCGTGATCCAGTGGTGTCGGCATGAGCGGGGGTGGCCATGCCGAAAAGTGACAAGGCGCTGATCAGTAGTGCTGCTATGCGAGTGCGCATGAGCTCTCCTCCAGTTCAGTCGGGTGTGTGAAGCAGCACCCGACCACGGATGAGAGAACACGTGCAGATTCGCAAACCCACCTGGTGGAACGTGCAGTGAGTGGCAGGAGAGATCGCAGACGCGTTGTCACTGAGCGCGGAAAGCGACCGACTTTCGGAAGTTCGGTGTCAGCGTCTTCGAGTTCAGCGCCAGACGAGAGCGCTACTGAACGGGTTCAAGCAGCGTGCGCCCGTGCAACCACGGTTGCAACGCGGCCGGCACCCGAACTGAGCCGTCCGACTGCTGATGGTTCTCAAGCAGCGCAACTATTGCGCGTGGCACAGCAACAAGTGTGCCGTTAATGGTTGCCACCGGAGTGGTTGCACCTGAGTTATCACGCGTACGGATGCGCAGACGCCGCGCTTGGAAATCGGTGCAGTTGGATGTGCTTGTCACTTCGCGGAATGTTCCTTGCGACGGAATCCACGCTTCGATATCGAATTTGCGTGCCGCACTCAAGCCAAGATCGCCGGTTGCAGTATCGATGACACGGAATGGAATCTCCAAAGATGTGAAGAAGTCTTTCTCCCATTGCAAGAACCGCTCATGCTCTGCTTCGGCATCTTCAACGCGAGTGAATGAGAACATCTCAACCTTGTCAAACCAGTGAACGCGGATGATGCCGCGAGTGTCTTTGCCGTGAGATCCGGCTTCGCGACGAAAACAAGGAGAGAACCCTGCGTAACGCAGCGGCAGCGAGTTCGGGTCGAGGATTTCATCCATGTGGTATGCAGCAAGCGGCACTTCAGCGGTGCCAACGAGATACATCTCATCGTCTTTGAGGTGGTAGACGTTTTCAGCCGCCTGCCCAAGAAAGCCAGTGCCCTCCATTGCTTCTTCACGCACGAGCGTGGGTGGCACCACTGGCGTAAAACCTTGTGCGCGAGCCATGGCAAGTGCATGGTTAACAAGTGCAAACTCAAGCTCCGCGCCCACACCAGTGAGGTAGTAAAAGCGTGAGCCACTCACTTTAGCGCCGCGCTCAACATCAATGGCTTTGTGAAGTGTGCCGAGTTCAAGGTGGTCGCGCACGGTGACACCTTCAGCAGCGAAATCGCGGATGTTTCCGATAGTCTCGACGGTCACGAAGTCTTCTTCGCCGCCGATTGGCGCTGCTGGGTGCACAAGATTCGGAATGTGGGAGAGCAAGGAACTAAATTTTGCATCCGCTTCGCGTTGGGCTTGCTCTGCTTTGGTCACTGTGTCGGCGAGCAGGGTGGCGCGTTGCATCAACTCATCGAGTTCTGCGGCTTCAGCATCCGTGGCTTTGCCTGACTTCACTTTCCCCTGCAGCGGACCGATGGCTTTGCCAAGGTCCTTTTGTTCAGCACGAGCCGTGTCGAAGGTCAGAGCAGCCGCGCGGCGCTCAGCGTCTGCTGCAATCGCGCGGTCAACCAGCGTGACATCTTCCGAACGAGCCGCCTGTGAGGCACGAACGACATCAGGAGTGTCCCTAAGCACACGCACATCAAGCATGCGCCAAGCGTAGGGGAGTCGGAAAGGCACAGGCTGTTCCGCCCGCAGAGTCGAATCCGCCTGAGTTCTCGCATTTCAATCCACGAAGCACGTGCTGCCGGATACCTTGGCAAACATGGGGTTGCCACCAAAGGGCGTGTCCATCGTGACCGACGGCGTAAGCGAGCCCACTGTTGCTGGCAAGGACGAACATCATGGACCCCACGAGCATGTGCGTTGGCTGGCACTTGCGTTGTTGCTGGTCGTCTATTCCGGGCTGCTCGCGACTTCAATCAGACTGACTGGGACAGCTTTGGGGACACCCGTTTTCTATCCATCAATTGGAGCGGCTGTCGGCATTGCAGTTGTGGCACTGCGCCACTCCCCAGCCGGTTGGGCGGCATTGGGTCTTGTCATTGTCGCCGCAGAGTTTCTCGCCTGGAGCGTTGATGGCGCAGGTGTTGCTGATATCGCATTACGCGCGATGATTCATGCAATTGAAGTAGTCAGTTCGGCAGCAATCGCAGTGTGGTTTCGGGATAGGTATCAGATTCGTGGGACACAGATTCGGACAGTTCTTATTACCGTCGTAGCTGCTGTGTCTGGTCCCACTCTCGTGGCACCGATTCTTGGCACGGCATCCCCATGGATTGCGCACACAGGACCTGCGGACGAGTTCACCGCTGCATGGTGGCTAGCAGATGTTCTAGGGATTGTGGTGGTAGTCCCATTCATCATGACGCTGTCGAAGGCATGCCGCGATGCTTGGCAGCCCTCAGACGATTTGTTCCCCGGGGAAGTGGTCGTGGCAGCACTCGCCATGGCCGGCGCCATTGCATTGCTGTGGAGTGGACCTCAAAACGCCTACACATTCCCCGGGGTGTTCATCAGCGTGTGGATTGCCATCCGACTCGGAGTTGGCGCCACGAGTCTCACAGTGGTGCTCTTTGCCAGCGCGATGAGTTTCGCCACCGGCGTTAACGAGGGCCCGTTCCGCGGAGAATTTGGTGGTGCATGGGCCCGGGTGTTCATCGCCTGTTATGTCATCGTGCTGCTCGTTGTGAGTGTGATTGCGCGTGAGCGGCGGCGTGCGTTGGACGAATCGATTTCTGCTCAAGCAGAGATTCAGCACGCGGTGTCAACCGATCCGCTGACCGGCCTATTCACGCGGCCTTACCTTGAGAAACAAACGGCGATTGCAATCCGCAGCCGCCCGGTTGGCGTGGACTGGCTGGCTTTGATTTCTATTGACCTCGATGATTTTGCGAGTGTCAATGTGCGTTACGGCCGTGACCATGCCGACGAAGCGATTCGGCAAATTGGCAACAGACTCGCCGGGAACTTGCCAGAGGCAACGTGCACTGCGCGCATTGGCGGCGATGAGTATGGATTACTTCTTACCGGATTGACGGAAGAACGCCAGGCAGTCCAAATCGCTGAACAACTGCGCTCGCTGGTGTCAGTGCCTGTGATTTGCGGAGACGTGCAGTTCAGCGTGACCGCTTCAGTTGGTGTGGCAGTCACGAATGATGGTGATGTGGATCAGTTACTGCGTGATGCGGAGGCAGCACTGCATGACGCAAAGGAACGGGGGCGCAACCGATTGGCAGTTAGGACGCTGCGTGATCGTGACCAGGCGCGTTCAGAGCAGAAATTATTAGACCGCTTTCCCAGCGCGTTGGAGGAGCACGAGTTTGGATGTGTGTATCAACCCATCATTTCCTTAACCGGGCCAGCACATGGAGTGGAAGTTCTCGCCCGCTGGTTTCACCCAGAACAAGGGCTCTTGCTCCCCGATCAGTTCTTGCCGCTCTTGCAGCGCTCGGGTGTGATGCGTGAGTTGAGTGACTATCTGTTTGACATTGCGATTCGTCAACTTCATCGGTGGTCAGCGGCTCGTCCGGATCTTGCACCAACCTGGCTCTCAATCAACATCTCTGCTGATGAGTTGGTTGACTTGCGCTTGCCGACGCGAATCCGAAGAGTCCTAAATCATTCAGGTGTCTTGCCGCAGCACTTGATGCTAGAAATCACAGAGCAAACCATGGTGGCTTTCACTGCAGATGTGCGCAGCCAGTTAATGGAATTGCGCTCAATGGGCGTGCGCATTGCAGTCGATGACTTTGGGACTGGTTTTAGTGGCTTGGCGTATCTGACCCGGCTACCTATTGATGTGTTGAAGATTGATCGGCAATTCCTCTTTGCTAACCATGATGAGCGCGCTTACACGATGTTGCGCGGCTTGTGTTCGTTAGCACGCGATCTTGGCTTGGTCACAATTGTGGAAGGCGTGGAAAGTGCAGAGGAGTTAGATCTTGTGCGCTCGCTTGGCGCTGATGCCGTGCAAGGTTGGTATCTGGGTCGACCGGCAGCGGCAGAACATCTGTTGGCGACGATGCCGCAGACACCTGCGGCACCGTCGCCCAAGGGCGGCGAGGGAGGGATTTGAACCCCCGGGGGTTTCCCCCAGACGCTTTCAAGGCGCCCGCATTAGGCCGCTCTGCCACCTCGCCCAAGGCGGCTAGGCTACCGAAGTCAACTTTGATGCCATGGAGGACTAATGACTGAGTCACAGCAGGCTGCCCAAAATCACGATGAGCACGAACCCACTTACCTAAGCCACCGCCAAATCATGTCGGTGCTCGCTGGTCTGATGATGGGGATGTTTCTTTCCGCACTTGACCAAACCATCGTCGCGACCGCGATTCGCACGATTGGCGATGACCTCCAAGGTCTGTCATTACAAGCGTGGGTGACAACCGCCTACCTCATCACCGCGACGATCACCACGCCGCTTTACGGAAAACTCGGCGACATCTACGGCCGCAAGAAGTTGTTCCTGTGGTCTATTGGAATTTTCATTGTTGGTTCGGTGATGTGCACATTCGCCAACTCGATGTATCAGTTGGCTGGATTCCGCGCAGTGCAAGGAATTGGTGCAGGTGGTCTGTTCTCGCTGGCCCTAGCCATCATTGGTGACATCGTGCCGCCGCGCGAACGTGCGAAATACCAAGGCGCATTCCTGGCAGTGTTCGGCACAGCAAGTGTGCTTGGACCGTTGGTTGGCGGCTTCTTTGCGGGCACAGACAGCATCATTGGAATCACCGGGTGGCGGTGGGTGTTCTTGGTGAACGTTCCGATTGGTGTCGTGGCGTTGCTGGTGGTTCAGGCGACACTGCATGTGCCACATCGTCGGCTTGACCACGCGATTGACTGGTGGGGTGCCGCGGCACTCATCACAGGCTTGGTTCCGCTACTCACCATCGCAGAACAAGGTCGGGAATGGGGATGGCAGTCATCTCGCGCATTTCTGTGTTACGGAATTGGCTTGATTGGCATCATCGCGTTTGTGTTCATTGAGCGCGCAATGAAGGAAGAAGCCCTGTTACCGCTGCGATTCTTCAGTAATCGCACATTTGCGTTGACCAACATCGTTGGCTTCATCATGGGAGCTGCCATGTTTGGTGGCCTTGCAGGGCTTCCCTTGTATTTGCAGATTGTCAAAGGAGCAACACCAACTCGCGCTGGTTTGCTCTTGATTCCATTGACTTTGGGCATCATGCTCGGGTCGGTTGCTAGTGGGCAAATCATTTCTCGCACGGGTCGCTACAAAGTCTTCCCATTAATTGGTGCGAGTTCGCTCATCGTCGCACTTGGTTTGCTGTCAACCGTCAAACCTGACACCTCACTTGTCACAACAGGTCTGCTGTCTGCATTCTTTGGTTTTGGTTTGGGCAACTTGCTGCAGCCCACGGTGCTTGCCGTGCAGAACGCAGTCTCGCCGCGCGATATTGGTGTCGCGACATCGAGTGCGACTTTCTTCCGGCAAATGGGCGGCACCTTGGGCACCGCGGTGTTCTTGTCGGTGCTCTTCAACCAGTGGGCTGCTCGTTCGGGAACCGAGTTCAAGGACGCAGCCTCTGATCCGAACAGTTCCTTCTCGTTGGCAACGCGAGACCCACAAGTTCTCGCGCAGCCGCAGAACAAGAAGTTCTTAGAAACGTTGCAGCAGATGCAATCAGGGACGGGCGGTTCGAAAACCGGAGCGTTCAACGACACGTCGTTCTTGAGCGGTGTTGCTAAAGGTCTGACGGAACCCCTGTTCAAAGCCTTCACCTTTGGTATGTCGCACATCTTCCTCATCGCGTCGGGCGCGACCGTGATTGCGCTCGCGCTGTTGTTCTTCCTGCCGAACATTCCCCTGCGTGGCCGCGGTGCAGGTGAAGCAGCTCCCGCGGGTGGGCACTGACCAAGGTGTGGTGCTGGCCATACGTTGGTGTGCGGTCACGGTGATGAATCATGTGCGCCGACAGTTTGAGCCGAGTCCTTCGCGGCTTTGGCGGCAGATTGGGCGGCGCCGGGGTCTTGTAGGCTTTGC
>RGCY01000056.1 GCA_009918865.1 Actinomycetota bacterium | reverse complement strand
GACGACGGCGAATGACTTCGCGATTGAACTGCATAAGAAAGCGCACTTCTGCTGGAGTGCGTCGCCAGTTCTCTGTGGAGAAAGCGAAAGCACTGAGCCAACCGACGCCCAACTCCAATGCACCATGCACGCAGTCGAGCAGGCTTGCTTCGCCTGCTTCATGACCCGCTGTGCGAGGTAGCCCTCGCGCTTGCGCCCAACGACCGTTGCCATCCATCACAAGGGCAATGTGGCGTGGCACGCGCTCGACTGGAACTTTCGGCGCAGTCACACCCGACGGGTGTGCCGGGGGCGCTGGCCACCGTTGAGCGCGAGCACTCATGCTGCCTCCGGATCATCATGTGGCGCGAGTGCACTGCCCCCACGGTCCACCATCGTCAACGAGCGTAGGGGTCGCTCGAGATTCCACTGTAAGTGCGCTGCAGCGAGGGCGCTGACGGCTAAGCGCCCCCGTTCATCCACGCTCTCGGCAACTGCCCAATCCCCTGCCAGCAGCGCAGTCATGAGTGCGAGCGCATCACGAGAAATCGTGGTGGCACCGGGCTCACGGCACTGCGCGCACATCACTCCACCCGATGCGACGTGAAACCACGTGAGCGTGTCAGTGCCCCCACACGCCACACAGGAGTCGAGTGCCGGGGCATACCCAGCCACCGCGCACGCGCGCAACAAGTAGGCGTCTAACGCTAATGCCGGGTCGCGTGTGCCAGTGGCGATGGCATTGAGACCGCCGAGTAACAACGCATAGTGCGCGGTTGCAGGTTGCTTGTCTTCGCTGACCAATTTGTCAGCCGTTTCAAGCATCGCCTGCCCTGCCGTCCACGCTGGCCAATGGCCGCTGATGACTGGTCCGTACGCGTGAAGACACTCCACTTGAGTCACCACATCAAGACTGCGCCCGATGTGGCACTGCACATCAACATGGGAAAACGGCTCAAGCCGGGCGCCGAAACGACTCTTGGTGCGCCGAACCCCCTTGGCGACTGCGCGCACCTTGCCATGGTTGCGAGTGAACACTGTGATGATGCGGTCAGCCTCACCGAGCCGATGGGTGCGCAACACGACCCCTTCGTCTCGATATGTAGGCATACCCCAATTCTCGCGAGCGCGGTAGCGTCATGCCCCATGACACTCCCACCAACGGGCGGACCTTCCCGAAACGAGTCAACTGACGGCATCAACGTCCGCATCAGCCCAGTGCAGGTGCGGCGCGCAGCCATCAGCGTTCTGGTGCTGATTGCCGCCGCACAAGCTGCACACTGGGCGTTCAATGCCATTGACGGCTTTCTAGTCACCCTGCTCGTGGCATGGCTGCTCGCGATTGCCTTGGAACCTGGCATCGGCTGGCTGATGCGGCGCAACCTTCGCCGAGGCCAAGCCGCAGGCATCATGCTCGCAGCGCTCATCATCGGAGTCGTCGGGTTTTTTGCTGCCTTTGGCGGACTGCTGTTTGGACAACTCAAGCAATTCGCGTTGTCGTTGCCATCGGTGGCAACCGATTTGCTCGGCTGGGTGAACCAGACATTCAACCTCAACTTAGATATCGCAACGCTGCTTTCAAAGATTGACATCAACTCGCTGGCCAACAATCTCAGCGGCGTGGCTGGCGGACTGCTGGGCATTGTGTCATCCGCTCTTGGAGCCTTGTTCGCGATGTTCACCCTGTTGTTTTTTGTTTACTACTTTGCTGCCGACGGGCCAAAGATTCGGCGAGTTGTCTGCTCGCTTCTGCCGCAGCGTCAGCAGGAACTCTTCATCAAAGTATGGGATGTCAGCGTTGAGAAGACCGGGGCTTTTGTCGTCTCGCGCATCATCATGGCGCTGCTATCAGGGCTGTACCACGCAACACTGTTTGCAGTCATCGGCGTTCCTTACTGGTTCCCACTTGGTCTGTTCACAGGGCTGACTAGTCAGTTCATACCAAGTGTTGGCACTTATATCGGGATTGGTTTACCCATTCTGATCGCAGTCGCACATGAGCCATTGGATGCGGTGTGGATCATCGTTGGCGCAACGGTCTACCAGCAGTTGGAGAACCTGTTCATTGGTCCGCGCTTGGGTCGAATGACGATGAACATTCATCCCGCAGTCGCGCTCGCATCAGTGTTCATCGGTGCCGCGCTGCTTGGTCCAACCGGCGCCGTCATATCCGTGCCGGTTGCGGCTGCCATCATTGCTGTCGCACAGGCGTATGCCCACCGCTACGAGCTGATTGATGGCGTTGATGCTGCAAGCTCCGATGGCACAAGCGAAAAGACCACTTGAGCAGAGCTTTGTTTTGCGCCGCGACGCATGAGGAAACTGCTCTTCATCGACGCATGCTTAAGAACGGCTCGCATGCAGTCAGCGTCGGCCAGAGACTTATTCAGTGGGCAACAATGATTCGCCGTCATCCGATGTTGTCAAATCCAAGTTTGCGAAGTTGAGATGGGTCGCGTTGCCACTCTTTGGCGACCTTTACGTGCACAGCTAAATGCACTGGGCGGCCGAGAATCCGCGCCACTGCCGGTCGCGCCGTGGTGCCAATCTCGCGCAGCATTGAGCCGCCGCGGCCAATAACAATTCCCTTTTGACTATCACGTTCAACGAACAAGGTCACTCGCACCTCGAGTTGCCCTTCGGGGTCGGATTCATCGCGCGGCACGATTTCCTCCACCACGGTGGCAACCGAGTGGGGCAACTCATCTTGCAAGCGTTCAAGCGCCGCTTCGCGCACCACGTCAGCAATTGCCGCCTCAAGTTCGTCATCGGTGGCAAGACCTTCTGGAAACAGCACCGGCCCAGCAGGAAGTAACGAACACATGACTTCAACCAACGCCGGAACCTGAGAGCCAACACGACTTGACACAGGCACTATGTGTGCCCAACGCATGTTGAGCCGCGTTTCAAGTTCCGCAACCGCGAGCAGTTTCGCTGCCAGAGTTTCACGGCTGACAGTGTCGGCCTTGGTGACCACCGCAACCACGGGACATTTCGCTTCACTAAGGCGCTGCAAAATGAACTCATCCCCGGTGCCGATGGCTTCATCCGCCGGCAAACACATCGCAATCGCATCGACATCGGCCCACGCGCGATAGACGGCTTCGTTCAGGCGCTCCCCAAGCAATGTGCGAGGTCGGTGCACGCCAGGGGTATCGACAAGGACAAGTTGTGCGTCCTGGCGCGTGAGAATCCCACGGATAACGCGCCGCGTCGTCTGCGGCTTGGCACTCGTGGTGCTCACCGGCGCACCCACAATGGCGTTAATGAGCGTGCTTTTACCTGCATTTGGGCGACCTACAACGGCGATGAATCCACTGCGATGCGTCGTGGAGTCTTTATCAGCCCCCTCCAGCGAACGCTCTAATTCACCGGATTCAGGTTGGGTCACTGCGTTGGCTCCTGAACAACTGGTTGCACCAACACGCGCGTTACTTGGTTTCGGCGCCCCGCGGCGGTTTCGGCCGTGAGTCGCCAGCCGTGCACGTCAATGTGAGCCCCAGGAATCGGCACGACACCAAGTCTGCTGGCAAGCAAACCGGCGACCGTGTCAACTCCTTCTTCGTCGGCGTCCAATTCGATATCTAACTCTTCAGCAAGATCTTCGATGTGGAAACGTGCACTCACGCGCAATCCACCATCGGCAAGTCTTTCGACTTCTGGGGCTTCCAAGTCGTATTCATCGCTGATTTGACCGACGATTTCTTCGAGAATGTCTTCAATGGTGATGAGACCTGCCACACCACCGTATTCATCAACCAAGACTGCGAGGTGCTTTCGCGCAGCCTGCATCTCTCGCAGCAGGTCATCGCACCGCTTGGAATCTGGGACGAGAAACACTGGACGCATAATTGAGTCAACGCGCTCAGCATGCTCGGCTTCACGATGCTCAAACACGCGACGGGCAATGTCTTTCAGATACACAATTCCGACGATGTCATCTGCATCTTCACCCATCACAGGGATGCGACTAAAGCCTGAGCGCAAGCCGAGCGAGAGCGCCTGCCGCAAGGTTTTGGTGGCTTCGATGAACACCATCTCGGTTCGCGGCACCATCACTTCACGCGCCACAGTGTCTCCAAGTTCGAACACTGACTGAATCATTTCGCGTTCATCTTCATCAATCACTTGCGCAGAAGCTTGATCCACAAGGTCACGCAACTCAGCCGCCGATGCGAATGGTCCCTCGCGATATCCGCGTCCTGGTGTCACTGCATTTCCAAGCCAAATCAACAACCGTGTCAATGGAGCGAGCACAATGCTCAAGCGGTAAACGAAACCGGCCGTGGCAACTGCGATGGCATCGGCGTGTTGCCGGCCGAGTGTGCGTGGCGCAACTCCTAGCGCAATGAAGCCGACAGCCACCATCACAAGCGCAGCCACCCAGGCAGGCTTGACGGCAGTCGCTACCAACACCACTGCCAACGTGGATGTGCTCAAGTGCAGAAAAAGCAAGACATTGATGTAACGGGCGCGGTCGTTAGCGATTTCACTCAAGGCGCGTGCGCGGCGTGGCTTTTCACGCATGAGATCTTCGGCGATGACTCGAGAGACTCGCTGCATTGCGGTCTCAATCAGAACGAAGGTGAATGCAAGCACCACACACGCACCTGCAAAAAGAAGTTGCTGCGTCAACTCGGCCTCCGGCTTGACGGGGTTGCTTCATCTAGGTTGGAGGGTAATTCCGCTTCCTCACAACTCTCGAGTGGTGCACTCGTGTCGCTGACTTCAGTCAGATTGTCCGCATGAAATCGAGACGACCGCCACGCATCAAGCAGTTGCTGCTGCCGGGTAAACATCACTTCATGCTCTGAAGGTTCGGCGTGGTCATGACCGAGCAGGTGCAGCACCCCATGGGTTAAGAGCAGTTCAATTTCCTGCTGCGCACTATGCCCTGCGCTGCGGGCTTGCTCCTGCGCAACTTGTGGGCAGATGACGACATCTCCGAGATGACCGGGCTCAATCGCACCCTCACGCAGTTCGTCCATCGGGAAAGACATTACGTCTGTTGGACCTGCGAGGTCGAGCCACTGCTCGTGCAACTGAGCCATCGGCTCGGGGTCAATGAACGCGATTGACAATTCCGTGCCAGATGCCAAATTCAACTCTTGCAGCAAGAATTGTGCGAACTGCACCGTTTGTTCTGAATCCCAATCTGGGTAAGGCTTCGCACTGCTTTCTTGGCTTACCGCGATGTCACTATGCCCACTCATGGGGTTTTACGACTCGTTCCATGGCGATGCGCAGTTGCGTGAGAGGCATCCCAGGTGGCATACGCATCCACGATGCGACCCACGAGTCGGTGGCGGACCACATCGTGACTTGTTAAACGCGAGAAGTGGATGTCTTCCACACCTTCGAGGATTTCCTGGACAACTTCAAGACCACTGCGTACGCCACTAGGAAGGTCAACTTGAGTGGTGTCACCCGTGACCACCATCGTGGAACCGAAACCAAGCCGCGTGAGGAACATTTTCATTTGCTCAGGCGAAGTGTTTTGGGCTTCGTCCAAAATGATGAATGCGTCATTCAAGGTGCGGCCGCGCATGTAAGCAAGTGGTGCGACTTCGATGACTCCGCTGGTCATGAGGCGCGGAATCGATTCCGGGTCAATCATGTCGTGCAAAGCGTCGTACAGCGGTCGCAAATAGGGGTCAATCTTTTCGCTCAGCGTGCCGGGGAGAAAGCCAAGATGTTCTCCTGCTTCCACTGCGGGGCGAGTCAGCACAATTCGATTGATGCGCTTGGCCTGCAAGGCTTGCACAGCCTTGGCAACTGCAAGATACGTCTTGCCGGTTCCGGCTGGGCCGAGCCCGAACACGATCGTGTGTTCGTCAATCGCATCCACATAGCGTTTTTGGTTGAGAGTCTTGGGGCGAATGTTCTTCCCACGATTGCTCAAAATGTTTGCGGTGAGCACATCGGCAGGGCGCACCCCAGTCGATTCGCGCAGCATCCCAAGTAGGCGCTCGACAACTTCTGGTGCCAGACCTTGACCGGTTCGAAGCACTGCGAGCATTTCTGCAATTGCTTGTTCAACGAGCACCACATCCTCTTCAGCGCCGGTGAGGATGATTTCGTTTCCACGCACCAAGATGTCAAGGCGCGGCACAGCGCGCTCAAGAGTTCTCAGATGGGAATCGCCGGCTCCAAGCAGACTAACCATGGAATAGGCGGCGGGGACCACAATCTTGGCGGTAGCGGACTGCGCTTCAGGATGACTCATGTGGTCTCAATCGTAGGCGATGGCATCGTTTCGGACAACGCGTTACCCCTGACGAAAGCCCGTCAAAAGCCGGGCTAAGGGGTGGCAAAAGCCCAGCAGAACCCTGAAAACCGTGTCGGTTTGGGGCTAGCCAAGGTTCTCCGAGAGCTGTCGGCGGCCGATGACATGGGCGTGCACATGTCCAACAGTTTGTCCACCTTGCACCCCAGTGTTGAACGCCGTGCGAAATCCAGCCTCAGATACCTGTTCAATAACTGCCACCGAAGCAATCGCTTCCAACATGGCTGCCGAAGATTCAGGGCTGTTCTCTCCTAAATCCACAATGTCGTCAAAGTGTTGTTTGGTCAACACCAACACATGCACAGGTGCAACTGGATTGATGTCTCGAATTGCGAGCACGTGGTCATTTTCATACACAACTGTGCTGGGCAGTTCACCTGCAACGATGGCACAGAACACACAGCTTTGACTCATCTTGCTGCTCCTTCATCCCAACGAGTGGTCATGGCAGACACGACCGCCGCTGCGATTGCACCAGCGCTCGCAGCACGCATCACAGATGGACCCATCACAACTGGGACAGCACCGGCTGCGGTAAAAGCGTTGAGTTCATCAGATGTCAGCCCACCTTCAGGACCAACCACAATCATCACTGCAGGTGGTTGCGGTTGTGCGGCAGCGAGAACTTGCGAAATTGGAGTTACCGCAGACTCGTGGCACAGCAGCACCAACCCACCACCGCTGACAGTGCGTGCGATGTGAGCACTGACATCGGGTGTTCCTTGCACATCAGAGATGACGGGAAATCGCGCGCGTCGCGCTTGTTTAGAGGACTCACGTGCAATTCGCGCCCACTTGGGAGGCAGAGAGGAGGTTTGACTTCGCGCAGCCGCCCAGGGCAGAACTTCATCGACTCCGGCCTCAGTCATTAATTCAATCGCTTGGTCGCTGCGATCCTTTTTCACAAGTGCTTGAATAACGGTCAGCGCAGGTCGGGTTTGCGGCTCATATGTGAGATGGTGAATGTGCACTGTGCAGGAATCCACGCTCACGTGCGATACGTCACCACCTGCCCGGGTGCCTTCACCATCAACCAACTCAACGGATTCGCCCACCCGAATACGCCGCACACGGACCGCGTGGTGGCCTTCGTCACCAGCGATAACCACTTCGTCGCCAACGGCTAACCCATTGAGGTCTGCAACAAATACGTGACTCATGTGAACATGTCTTTAAGGCGGCTAAAGAATCCGCCACCTGATTCATCTTCTTCAACGCCACCTACTCGAGCAGGTGCCTCAGCCCGATTCGACGCAAACTTTTCCAGCAACTCACGCTCCTGCGACGACAAGGATGTGGGAATGTCAACGCGTACGTGCGCGAGC
>RGCY01000055.1 GCA_009918865.1 Actinomycetota bacterium | reverse complement strand
GACGATTCTTGAAGTCATGAACGAAGCCATCGACACTCCAGATGAGATGAGCCCATTCGCACCACGCATCATCGCAATTCAAATTCCGGTGGACAAGATTGGTGAGGTCATCGGACCTAAGGGCAAGATCATCAACCAGATCCAAGAAGAAACCGGTGCAGACATCACCATCATCGATGATGGCACGGTCTACATCGGCGCCACCAATGGTGAGGCCGCAGAAGCGGCTCGCAACCAAATCAACCAGATTGCGAATCCGCAGATGCCTGAGGTGGGTGAGCGTTACCTTGGCACGGTCGTGAAGACCGCGGCCTTTGGTGCCTTTGTCTCCTTGCTACCAGGCAAAGACGGGCTGCTGCACATCACTCAGCTGCGCAAGTTGAACGATGGCAAGCGGGTTGAGAATGTTGATGATGTGGTGAAGGTGGGCCAGAAGATTCTGGTTGAGATTGCCGAAATCGATCAGCGTGGCAAGCTCTCACTCGCTGTCGCTGAAGAAGCAACTGAGACTGCTGGAGCATCAGCCTGAGCACGCGAACTCTGCTGAAGGAACCCGACGGCACAGTCGTCAAGCGCACAGTTCTGGAAAATGGACTGCGCGTTGTGACCCAGGCTGTGCCGTCGGTTCGCTCGGCGGCATTCGGGGTGTGGGTCAATGTTGGCTCGCGTCATGAGACTGACAAGCAAGCCGGCTCGGCGCACTATCTCGAGCACTTGCTCTTCAAAGGCACGCACACGCGCAGTGCTTTAGATATTTCATCTGCCATCGACGCCGTTGGTGGCGAGATGAATGCCTTCACATCCAAGGAACACACGTGCTTTTACGCGCGCGTGCTAGACCGCGACTTACCGCTGGCAATGGATGTCATCAGCGATGTGGTGACGAATCCAACGTTGCGTGCCGCTGACATCGACTCCGAGCGCACAGTGGTGCTCGAAGAAATAGGCATGCGCGATGACGACCCAGGGGATGTTGCGCACGAAGAACTCTTCGCGCAGATGTATGGCGCCGCACACCCGATGGGTCGCTCAATTCTCGGCACTCGTCAGACAATTGAAGCCATTACACCCGCCGTCATCCGCTCGTTCTACAACCGCAACTACGTGCCGCAGGAATTGGTGATTGCCGCTGCCGGCAACCTGGAGCATGGCGACGTGGTGCGGCGAGTGCGTCAGACATTCACCGACTCCCCACAGCAGTCACCAGCGCGTCGTGGGTCCGCGACAAAGCACCCGACCAAACCATCTGTGACGCGTCTGCAACGACCCACCGAACAAGTCAACATCGTGATGGGCTACCCCGGTCTGACATTGATGGATGACCGCAAGTGGGTGCTCGCTGTGCTGAATTCAGCGCTCGGTGGCGGAATGTCGTCGCGATTGTTCACCGAAGTGCGTGAGCGTCGTGGGCTGGTGTATTCGGTGTATTCCTTCGTTTCAAGTTTCACTGATAGCGGCATGGTTGGCGTGTATGCGGGAACATCACCGACGCGCACTGATGCTGTGCTGGAAGTAGTGTCGGATGTCTTGGCTGCTGTGGCAGCAGACGGCATCACCGCTGAAGAAATGGAACGTGCAAAGGGGCAGGTGCGTGGTTCGCTTGTGCTCGGGCTGGAAGACACGTTCTCTCGGATGAGTCGCTTGGGGCGTACAGAGCTCACTGGTCGACCCATGCAGTCAGTGGCACAGGTTCTGGAAAGGATTGATTCGGTCTCGAGTGCGGCCGTGCAATCACTGGCTCAAGAAGTGCTGACCCAAGCGCCGACCACCGTGGTGGTGGGTCCGCAGTCTGCGCCGCGACGCAAAACTGGCTCGGCTGGCACATCTCGCGTGCAAAGATAAAGCCGTGACTGAGCACACATCAGACAGCATCGCCGTAGGCGTTGTTGGCGCTCGCGGCCGGATGGGGTCATTGGTCTGCGAGTCAGTTCGCGGCGCAGACGATATGCAGTTGCTCGCAGAACTTGACCATGGTGACGCTCTGAGCGCTCTGGCTGGCGCTGATGTGGTCGTGGATTTCACTGTCCCTGACGCCGTGATGGACACGATTTCTTGGTGTGTGCAGAACTCCACGCCCGTGGTCGTGGGCACATCCGGGTTTGACGAGCCGCGGTTGGCACACGTTCGCAGCATGCTGCGAACCGACTCACATGTGATGATCATTCCCAACTTCGCCGTCGGCGCGGTGTTGATGATGCATTGGGCTGCGCAGGCGGCAAAGTTCTTCCCCGACGCTGAAGTTCTTGAATATCACCACTCAGCAAAAGTTGATGCTCCAAGCGGAACTGCAATTCGCACGGCACAACTCATGGCGCAGGCACGCCGCGAAGCAGGGCTTGTGTCAGCAGATTCCGCAGATTCTCGCCCGGCTGCACTTGGCGACACTGTGGATGGGATACCGGTCCACGCATCGCGCGGTTCTGGATTCATCGCTCACCAAGATGTTGTGTTCGGTGGACCCGGGGAGCGCCTCACGATTCGTCACGACAGTCTTGACCGAGCATCGTTCATGCCAGGTGTACTGCTCGCAGTGCGTTCCGTGCGCTTGCGCTCGGGGCTAACCATTGGCTTGGAGTCGCTGCTGGGTTTGTAGGACTCTCGCACGTTGCTGCACGACACGATTGTGTCCTGACATAAATGCCACGGTTGTGGGTCTAGCCTTCTTTGGTCATGCCACGGAGGGGTTTATGAAACTGCAATTCACATCAAGTTCAATTGTCATCGGTTTGACCGCTGGGGTTTTGGCCGCGAGTGGCCTTGTGTGGGCATCTGGGGGCTCCTCTGGTTCAGATGAGCAGTGGTGCCGCACTCGCGCGGGGTACTTGCGCTTAGCAAATTCCGGTGAGTGCAGGCGATCGGAAATTGCTGTTGCGCTGCCACAAGGTCCACAAGGAAACCCGGGCCTCCAGGGAGATCAGGGTCCGCAAGGTGAACAGGGGCCGCAGGGCGAGCCTGGAGTTGCGGCCACTTTGGACCCGACCGCATTCGCAAAGGCGGCCGCGGACGCCACTCGGTGTACCCCTTCAGCCCTTCAATTTAACGCCTACAACTTTATGCGCGACTGCCACATTGATTGGTCAATTAGCTACAGCAATCTGCAAGGTGACTTCCGTTCATCCGATTGGACTGACGCAAAAATTGGGAACTTGTCAATCGCGAACTCTGATTTCTCAGGTGCAAGCCTGAGCTCAGCCCGTTCAATCGAGTCGTTGAATTTTGTGACTTCCGACCTCACAGGAATGTCGCTTGCCAATCAATCTCTTGGTGGGCTCGTGCTCCAGCGCAATCACATTGATCATCTGAACCTGAGTGGAATCTCAGCTCCAGAGATTCAAATTCAGCAAAACGACAAGTCGGCTGATGTAAATCTCAGTGGAGTTAAGGTTTCGCGATTGACGTTGTACGACCTCGCTGATTACTGCCCGGTGTCTGCCGGTTGTGAAAGTCCAGCATTTGGCGGCTGGAATCTTGAGGGCAGCGATTTGGGTGATTTTGTGATAGCCATCCGTTGGACAGCTGCTCGGGGTGTGAACGTGAACATTGACGGTGCAACCATTAAGACCCTCAACGTGTGGTCAATTCCAGGTGCATGGAATGCCGCTGACGCGCTCTGTGGTTTTCACGGGACACCTAAGGCGCTGCCAGCAGGGTGGTCGTTCGAAAACGGATGTTTCAGGCACATTTAATGTTGTTCTGATGCAAAGCATCCTCGAGAACTGACGTGCAGTGAGACTTTTAGGTGCACGCCTGTTGGTCACTGCGACGCTGACATGACCCGGCTGCACTTGGCAGAGGTTGCGTTAACTCATCCAGCCAAGGGCGCGCACGCCTGCTGCGACCACCGCAGCAACTGCCACGACGGCGATGAAGGGCCAACGGGCCCTCAACGCCAACGCCGCTGCGGCCATGGCTGGAATCCGCGCATCAACCTCAATTGCTCCTTTAGTCGTCAAGGTTTGCATCGCCATCAGTGCACTTAGCAGAGCCACAGGAAAGAGCGCTGCACTTGCACGCACAAGCGGACGCTGTAGCACTCGATGAGGCACGAGATGGCCACTTAGTTTGATGGCGTAAGCAATGGCACATGAGCCCAACACGGCTGCCCAGTTGGCGGTCATGATGAAACATCTTCAGTCGTGGGTGGAATGGGCTCACCGAACTTCATCGCGGTAGTCAAGGCGATGAGCGCAGCAATCAAGACTGGCACCCCTGGTCGCACCGATGGCGTCACGGCAACTGCCACCACAGCACACACCAACGCCAACCCGCGCGTGAGGCTTGTGGTTAGGCGTGGTGCAACAAGCGCGGCAAAACCTGCGGGAATGGCTGCATCGAGCCCGAACACTCGCGGGTCTGAAATATGGCTGCCCGCAACTGCGCCGAGCAAGGTTGCGGTGTTCCAAAAGACAAACACACTCAATCCGGTTGCCCAAAAACCAGTGCGCGCTCCGCGGTGACTGCTGTCGGCCGGGTCATCGTTTGCAAGTGCCATGGCAGTGGATTCATCAATCGTCAAATGTGCTGCGAAAGGTTTGCGCCAGCCACTCGCGCCTAATAGCGGCGCCAACCGCAATCCATATAGCCCATTGCGCATACCCAGCAACGCGCTCGACGCCCACGCCGATGCAGGATTTCCGCCCGCGCCCACAATCGACACCACCGCGAATTGCGATGCGCCACTGAACAGCAGTAGCGACAACAGTTGGGTCTGTAACACCGTGAGCCCACTCGTGGTGCCTAAGGCACCGAATGAGATTGCGTATGCGCCTACGGCAATTCCAATGGATATTGCATCGCGAATGATGACGCTGCGTGGTTTCGTGGTCACACAGTGCCTTCGGTTGTGTGCTCGTGATTGGTGCGCGCGTCCACACCTGCAACGAGTCGAACTTCTCGGATGGTGTCGCCTGAATCCGCAACGAGATCGCGCCATGCACCATCTGGCTGTAGTCCATGTGCAATCAAGAACGCACGCC
This sequence comes from Actinomycetota bacterium, assembly GCA_009918865.1. Classification (GTDB taxonomy): domain Bacteria; phylum Actinomycetota; class Actinomycetes; order S36-B12; family UBA5976; genus RFTO01. The sequence goes on along the minus strand of RGCY01000055.1, from coordinate 2,692 downwards.
GAGTTTCGTCATCAAGCGGACACCACGCGCGCACAGTGCCGCCGTCAGCAAACGCAATATCCGCTGCGGCGTTCATGAGCCGACTACCGTGACCACGCCTACGGTGATGGGGGTGCACCACCACATCAGCAATCTCAAACACCGAACCCGGAGTGTCAGTCTGTTCGCCCGTCGCGCTCTGCGTGTCTGCCATCAACAGCAGCCACCCGACCACCACATCCATGTCAGTTGCCACGAGCGCGGTTACTCCAGTGGGTTGGGCGAGAAGTGATTGCCACTGCTGTGTCATTGCGGCAGGCTCAATGGCATCACCGACATGTGGCCACGATGCAAGTGCCACTGTGGTCATGGTCTGGGCATCTGCTGAGGTCGCAGCGCGTACAAATCCGTTGGTCATGCGCGCAGGGTCAATCCTTGGCGGCGTGACCAACCGCCACCGTACGCCCCGAGGTCCACGAGAAAGGCCAGCGCAACAAAGAACCAAGCGAAACCGTGCACCGTGCCTGTCCACCAGTGAATACACACGTATGTCAGCGTGGCGTAGGGGAGCATCAGCCAGCCGAGAAAAGGCAGGAGTAGTCCACCGTTGAATGCCTGTGCAATCCGGTCGTTGAGCAGCGCAATCAGGACCAGCGCCACTCGGGGGAACGCTAAGCCGATCGCGACGACAAGACATCCGCACACGGGAGACAACGCTAGCGCGGAAGTTGGCCTTGCCTGTCGTAACCGGCTCAGGCCGGTTCGTAGGTAGGGTCGGAGAGTGACCATTGAGACCAGTGCCGCAACCCCAGCCGTTGAGTCAGACCAGGTGCGCTTTCGCAGTGATATGACCGTGGAATTGGTCAAGCATGCGGCCAGTGATGCCGATGTCATCTGGGCCGCCCGGGTCAGCACTAAAGGCGAGCAGTCACTCGACGAAATTGACGCCGACCCTGAGCGCAGCCGAGGTCTCATCAACTACCTCATGCGCGACCGCCACGGTTCACCATTTGAGCACTCATCGCTGACCTTCTTCGTCAGCGCACCAATCTTCGTGTGGCGTGAGCACTTCCGTCATCGCATCGCTTCGTACAACGAAGAAAGCGGCCGCTACAAAGTGCTCGAACCAGTTTTCTATGTGCCGGGCGCTGACAGACCGTTAAAGCAAATTGGCAAACCTGGGGCTTATGAGTTTGTTGCCGGCACCGCTGAGCAACATGAACTCGTCACGCGTGCCACCATCGCCTCGTGTGAACAGGCATATGCGGCTTACCAAGAGATGCTAGAAGCAGGTGTGGCGCGCGAGGTTGCGCGAATCGTCCTGCCATTAACCATTTACTCATCGGCTTATGTGACGATGAACGCGCGTGCGCTCATGAACTTCCTTTCGCTGCGCCGCTCATCTCCGGACTCGCGATTCCCATCCTTCCCACAACGCGAAATTGAGATGGTTGCTGAGCAGTACGAAGAGGCGTGGCAAGCACTCATGCCGCTCACTCATGCCGCATTCGTGGCTAACGGCAGAGTCGCGCCTTGATGGTCGAACACAAGTAGTTGATTGTGAGGAATAACTAGATGCCAACTAGTGTGCCGCAGCGTCCGTTTGGGGAACTGCTCACCGCAATGGTGACGCCGTTTGCCGCGGACGGTTCGGTGGACCTTGCGGCTGCAAAACACCTGGCCGCCCGGCTCGTTGCCGAAGGTCACGATGGTTTGGTCATCAACGGCACCACAGGTGAATCGCCAACCACGAGCGATTCCGAAAAGGCTGAATTGGTCGCAGCAGTCGTTGCTGAAGTGGGTGCGGACGCACATGTGCTTGCTGGCGTGGGCACAAACGACACCCGTCACAGCATCGAATTGGCACATGCAGCTCGCGAAGCAGGTGCAACCGGTTTGCTCATCGTCACTCCTTATTACAACCGGCCACCACAAACGGGATTGATTGCCCACTTCACTGCAATCGCAGATGCGACTGACGTGCCGGTCATGCTCTACGACATCCCCGCTCGCACGGGTGTTGCCATCGAACCGGCCACATTTGCCGTGCTCGCGGAGCATCCGCGGATTGTTGCGAACAAAGACGCCAAGGGTGATGTGGCGATGGCGGCTGAGGTGCTCGCGAGCACCGGCTTGGCGTGGTACTCCGGAGACGACCACCTCACGTTGCAGTTATTGCGAGTTGGTGCAGTTGGTGTGGTGTCGGTTGTGGGCCATGTGGTTGGCGCGCGCATTCGTGTGATGCTCGATGCGCATCACCGCGGAGACGCTGCCCAAGCGCAATCGGTGCACGATGAATTGACCCCGATTTTCACCGGAATGTTCCGCACCCAAGGAGTGATTTTGACCAAGGCAGCACTTGCGCTACTCGGTGAACCAGTGGGTGGTTTGCGGCTACCCCTGGTGTCCGCAACACCAGAGCAAATTGAGCAGTTGCGTGCAGACCTCGTCGCCGGCGGCGTGCAGTTGTGAGTCACGCACATCCAGAACTCTCACCACCGCAGCCGCTTGCGGCCGGCGGTTTACGCATCATCCCACTTGGTGGTCTTGGCGATGTGGGTCGCAATATGGCGGTCTTTGAGCACTCCGGAAAGTTGCTCATCATTGATTGTGGTGTGCTGTTTCCGGAGGAATCTCAACCCGGTGTGGATTTGATTCTGCCTGACTTTCGTGCCATTGAAGACCGGCTCGGTGATGTTGAAGCCGTAGTGCT
>RGCY01000054.1 GCA_009918865.1 Actinomycetota bacterium | reverse complement strand
GTCAGTGACAAGATGGACAAGACCATCGTCGTCGCGGTTGAAGACCGTTACAAGCACGCTCTCTACGGCAAGGTTGTTCGTCGTACGAGCAAGCTGAAGGCTCACGACGAAGCCAATGAATGTGGCGTGGGCGACCGCGTGCTCATCATGGAAACGCGTCCGCTGTCGGCCACCAAGCGCTGGCGAGTTGTACAGATCATCGAAAAGGCGAAGTGACGATCCAGCAGGGTCGTACGACAAGTAGGAGACTGAAGTGATTCAGCAAGAGTCGCGACTGCGAGTCGCGGACAACACCGGGGCCAAGGAGCTGCTGTGCATCCGCGTGCTCGGTGGGTCGTCACGTCGCTACGCCGGCATTGGGGATGTCATCGTCGCCACGGTGAAGGACGCCATCCCAGGTGGCGCAGTCAAGAAGGGTGACGTGGTCAAGGCCGTCGTCGTCCGCACCGTCAAGGAGCGCCGTCGCCAAGATGGTTCCTACATCAAGTTTGACGAGAACGCTGCTGTCATCCTCAAGGCTGATGGCGAGCCGCGTGGAACACGCATCTTTGGCCCAGTTGGCCGTGAATTGCGTGAAAAGCGCTACATGAAGATCATCTCGCTGGCCCCGGAGGTGCTGTGATGGCGAAGATTCGTAAAGGCGACCGTGTCCAGGTCATCGCCGGCAAAGACAAGGGCCGCGTTGGCACTGTGATTCAGGTGCTCGTTGAGAAGAACCGCGTCATCGTTGAAGGTGTCAACCGCGTTAAGCGCCACACCAAGGTTGGTCAGGGTGTTCGCGGTGCACAGTCCGGCGGCATCATCACCGTTGAAGCCCCCATTCACGTGTCCAACGTGATGGTTGTTGACGAAGAAGGCAAGGCAACTCGTGTGGGCATCCGTCGTGATGCTGCTGAGAAGTCTCGTCCTGACGGCACCACCTACGCGACGACCCGCCCAGTGCGCGTGTCCAAGCGCAGCGGAAAGGAACTGTGATGGCAACGGCAACCGCGACTATTCCGCGTTTGAAGGCTCGGTACCGTGAGGAAATCGTGCCGGCTCTGCAGTCAGAGTTTGGTTTTGCGAATGTGATGCAGGTTCCGCGTCTGACCAAAGTCGTTGTGAACATGGGTGTGGGTGAGGCTGCTCGCGACTCTAAGCTCATTGAAGGAGCAATTCGCGACATCACCGCCATCACTGGTCAAAAGCCAATGGTGACCAAAGCTCGCAAGTCGATTGCTCAGTTCAAGTTGCGCGAAGGCATGCCCATCGGTTGCCATGTGACGTTGCGTGGAGACCGCATGTGGGAATTCCTTGACCGCTTGCTCTCTGTGTCACTGCCGCGTATCCGTGACTTCCGCGGACTGAGCAGCAAGCACTTTGATGGTCGTGGCAACTACACGTTCGGCCTGAACGAGCAGTCCATGTTCCACGAAATTTCAATCGACTCCATTGACCGTGCTCGCGGTATGGACATCTCGGTTGTCACCACTGCAAGCAACGACGATGAGGGTCGCGCGCTGTTGCGCCTCCTCGGATTCCCGTTCAAGGAGAACTGAGCCATGGCAAAGACCTCTCTGAAGATCAAGGCTGCTCGCCCACAGAAGTTCAAGGTGCGCGCCTACACCCGTTGCAACCGTTGCGGCCGTCCGCACTCGGTGTACCGCAAGTTCGGCCTGTGCCGTGTCTGCTTCCGCGAGATGGCACACGCTGGCGAGCTTCCTGGCGTCACGAAGTCTTCTTGGTGACGCTCTCCACCTCAACCCCAGCACCGAAGGTCCTTCCTGAGGAAACCACGGTGAGAAAGGCCGGTAGGCCATGACGATGACCGACCCGATTGCGGACATGCTCACGCGCATTCGGAATGCAAACCGTGCATTCCACGAAGTCGTGACCATGCCCCACTCGAACATCAAGGTGGGGGTCGCAGAGATCCTCAAGCGCGAGGGTTACATCGCGTCCTTCGACACCAGCGACGACACGGTTGGCAGGACTCTGACCATCACATTCAAGTACGGACCAAACCGTGAACGTTCCATCGCAGGGGTCAAGCGCGTGTCCAAGCCAGGTTTGCGTGTGTATGCCAAGAGCACCAATCTGCCGAAGGTTCTCGGTGGGCTTGGCGTTGCCATCATTTCCACTTCTTCCGGTTTGATGACTGACCGTGAGTGCGCAAAGAAAGGCGTAGGTGGGGAAGTCCTCGCCTACGTCTGGTAAGGAGCGATTGCCATGTCACGTATTGGTCGTGCCCCTATCGCGGTTCCCTCTGGTGTCACCGTCACCATTGATGGTGCAACTGTCACTGTCAAAGGCCCAAAGGGCGAATTGAGCCACACCGTCGCCTCACCCATCACAGTTGAGCAAGCAGATGGCACCGTCACGGTGAGCCGCCCGGATGATGAGCGCGCTTCACGCAGTCTTCACGGTCTGACTCGCACCTTGATTGCCAACATGGTTCTTGGTGTGACACAGGGCTACAGCAAGACGCTGCTCATCACAGGTACTGGTTACCGTGTGGCTGCTAAGGGTCAGGGTCTGGAATTCTCACTCGGCTACTCGCACCCCATTGTCATTGAGGCACCTGCGGGCATCACATTCGCAGTTGAGTCTCCGACGCAGTTCCACGTCAGCGGCATCGACAAGCAACTTGTTGGTGAGGTTGCTGCGAACCTGCGCAAGCTGCGCAAGCCAGACCCCTACAAGGGCAAGGGTTTGCGCTACTCCGATGAGGTCATCCGCCGCAAGGCTGGAAAGGCTGGTAAGAAGTAATGAGCATCGTCGCCAAACTTGGTTCGGGCAACGCAAAGGCGGTTGCTCGTTCGCGTCGTCACAGCCGCGTTCGCAAGAAGATCACTGGCACGACAGCGCGTCCGCGCTTGGTCGTGACTCGCTCAACTCGTCACGTGTTCGTGCAGGTTGTTGATGACAGTGCCGGCACCACGCTGGTCAGTGCATCCACGATGGAAGCGGACATCCGCAAAGCCGGTGGCGATAAGACCAGTCAGGCTCGTGCAGTTGGTTCGTTGATTGGAAGCCGTGCAGCAAGTGCCGGCATCACCTCCGTGGTCTTCGACCGCGGTGGCAACAGGTACGCCGGTCGCATTGCGGCTCTCGCTGATGGTGCCCGTGAGGGCGGGCTGTCGTTCTGACGGCCACCACGGAACACGAAGGAAGAGGAACTCACATGACTCAAACAGCCGGCCGCTCAGAGGGCGGACGCGACCGTCGGGATCGCCGTGATGGCGGTCGTGGCGCCGCGCCGGAGAAGAGTCCTTTCATCGAGCGCGTGGTCACCATTAACCGCGTTGCCAAGGTGGTCAAGGGTGGACGTCGCTTCTCGTTCACGGCCCTCGTAGTCGTAGGCGATGGCAATGGCATGGTCGGTGTCGGATAGGCAACCGAAGAAGCGCGCAAGAGTTTCTTCCGCGTGCCACGCATCCAAGGCACCATTCCGCACCCGGTGACGGGTGAAGCCGCAGCAGGTGTGGTCATGCTGCGTCCGGCCGCTCCTGGTACCGGTGTTATCGCCGGTGGTCCGGTGCGTGCGGTGCTCGAGTGCGCTGGCATCCATGACGTGCTTTCCAAGTCTCTCGGCTCGGATAACGCCATCAACATTGTTCACGCCACAGTTGCAGCACTGCGCAACCTTGAGAGCCCGGAAGCGGTGGCCGCTCGCCGCGGTAAGGCTCTCGAAGATGTGGCACCTGCCGCGCTGCTGCGCGCCAAGGCTGCGGAGGTGCACGCCTGATGCCACGTTTAAAGGTCACGCAAAAGAAGTCAACAATCGGCGGTAGCCCACGGCAGCGTGAGACTATGCGCAGCCTCGGTCTGAAGCGCATCGGCGATGTCGTCGTGAAGGAAGACCGTCCGGAGATTCGTGGCATGGTCAACACCGTGTCTCACCTGGTTCAGCTTGAGGAGGTTGACTGACATGACGCTCAAGGTGCATCACCTGCGCCCAGCGCCGGGAGCCAAGACCGCTAAGACCCGTGTGGGTCGTGGTGAAGGTTCAAAGGGAAAGACCTCCGGTCGCGGTACCAAGGGAACGAAGGCTCGCTACCAGGTTCCGGCACGCTTTGAAGGTGGTCAGATGCCACTGCACATGCGTACGCCGAAACTCAAGGGCTTCAAGAACCCTTTCCGCACGGAATACCAGGTTGTCAACGTCGCAACACTTGCCAAGCTTTTCCCGGCTGGTGCGCGTGTGGATGTTGCCGCGTTGGTGGCCGCTGGCGCAGTGCGCAAGGGCCAGCCAGTGAAGGTGCTTGGTCAGGGCGACATCGCTGTTGCTCTGAACGTGACTGCTGACAAGTTCTCGGAGAGTGCAGTCGCGAAAATCACCGCTGCCGGCGGTTCCGCGAACGCGCTGTGACGGTCTGAGTTCAGACCACAACGACTCGGAGGTTGACCATGCTGAAGGCACTTGGCGCGGCGTTTAAGACGCCGGACTTGCGCAAGAAGCTGCTGTTCACACTCGGCATGATCGGCCTGTTCCGTTTCGGCTCGCTGCTGCCAACCCCCGGTGTGAGTTACCCATCGGTGCAGAAATGTATCGAGCAAACTGCTGACAGCCCAATTTATGGCCTGATCAACCTCTTCAGCGGTGGCGCATTGCTGCAGTTGAGTGTGTTTGCACTCGGCATCATGCCTTACATCACCGCCAGCATCATCATTCAGTTGTTGACGGTTGTGATTCCGCGGCTTGAAGCACTGAAAAAGGAAGGCGGAGCCGGGCAGAAGACGATGACGCAATACACGCGTTATCTCACCATCGGTCTCGCCATTTTGCAGTCAGTAGGCATCATTGCCCTGGCTCGCACCCCCGGTCGTCTGTTCCAGGGCTGCCAAGAAGATGTGCTCCCGAATGAGTCCATCATGGTTCTCGTCACCATGTTGTTGGTGATGGTTGCTGGCACGGCCTGCATCATGTGGTTTGCTGAACTCATCACCGACCGTGGCGTTGGTAACGGCATGTCGTTGTTGATTTTCACATCCATCGTTGCGTCCTACCCCGGTCAGCTCTCCAACATCTGGCGTGTGGATGGCAAGTTCACTTTCGGCTTTGTGTTGCTCGTTGGATTAGTCACGATTGCACTCGTGGTCTTTGTTGAACAAGCCCAACGACGCATTCCAGTTCAGTACGCAAAGCGCATGGTGGGTCGTCGCATGTATGGCGGCACGTCGACTTACATCCCATTGAAGGTCAACATGGCCGGTGTTATCCCGGTCATCTTCGCATCTTCGCTGCTTTACATCCCTGACCTTGTGGTGCGCTTAAGCGGCTCACAAGCCGGCTGGGCGCAGTGGGTTGTTCGTTACTTCGCCCCTGGCGCTGCTGCTTATCTACTGTTCAACTTTGTTCTCATCATCTTCTTCACATACTTCTACATCAGCATCACCTTCAACCCGAAGGACAACGCTGATGAGATGAAGAAGTACGGTGGGTTTATCCCGGGCATTCGTGCTGGAAAGCCGACCGAGGAATATTTGCAGTATGTGATTAGCCGCATCACTTTGCCGGGCTCGGTTTACCTCGCATTTATTGCCACAATCCCTTACATCGCTTTTGCGGCGCTGGGAGTTGGCGGTCGATTCCTGTTCGGTGGCACCAGCCTTCTCATCATGGTGGGTGTGGGTCTTGACACCGTTAAGCAAATCGAGAGCCAGTTGCAGCAACGCAACTATGAGGGGATCTGGCGCTAATGCGCGTTCTCTTCATGGGTCCTCCCGGCGCAGGCAAGGGGACCCAGGCGGCGCTATTGGCACAACGCTTCGGCATCGTCCACATTTCGACTGGCGACATCTTTCGTGCGAATGTGTCACAAGCAACTCCTCTAGGAGTGAAGGCGAAATCCTTCATGGACAAGGGGGAGTACGTCCCGGATGACGTCACCAACGAGATGGTGCGCGATCGGCTGACCTGGGACGACGCCGTTGCCGGTTTCATTCTTGATGGCTACCCACGCACGGTTGCGCAAGTCCTTGAACTTGATTCCATGCTTGCTGATGCCGGAGTGCAACTTGACGCCGTCATCGAAATCACCGCGAACACCGATGAATTGGTTGAGCGATTGTCCAAGCGTGCCGCGCAACAAGGCCGCTCCGATGACACACCAGATGTGATTCGTCGTCGGCTTGAGGTCTACACCGAATCAACAGCGCCGTTGATTGAGTTGTATGCCGACCGTGGGATTTTGACTCCCATCGATGGCCTTGGAGATGTGGACGACGTGACCGCTCGGCTCGTGAACGCACTCGCGAACTAATTGCGCACCCTGTTTGAATTGCCGAGTTAGATCATGCGTAGCGCTCGCAAGTTGGAAATCAAGACACCAGAGCAACTGCTCGTAATGCGACGTGCAGGTTTGGTGGTGGCGGATGCACTGGCGAAGATGGCTGCAGCCGTTGAACCAGGAATCACAACCGCACATCTTGATGAGATTGCTGCGTCAGTGTTGCGTGCGCACGACGCACAACCTTCATTTCTTGGCTATCACGGTTACCCCGCCGTGGTGTGTGTCAGCGTTAATGACGAAGTTGTGCATGGCATCCCTGGCTCACGCATCTTGCAGGAAGGCGACATCGTCAGCATCGATTTTGGTGCCATCGTCACTGACAGCCGCGGCCAAGGCTGGCACGGAGATGCTGCCCTCACAGCGTTTGCAGGAGATGCATCAGCCGCAGACGCCGAACTAAGTAATGTCACCCGCACCGCGTTGTGGGCCGGACTTGCCGCGGCACAAGCCGGCGGCCACCTGGGCGACATCGGCGCTGCAGTGGAACGGGTCGTGCGTTCAGCGCCACATCCCTATGGAATTTTGGAGGACTACACAGGTCACGGCATTGGGACGCAGATGCATCTGCCGCCATCGGTAGAAAACTTCGGTCCGGCAGGTAAAGGTCCGCGTCTGCAAGCCGGGCTTGCGCTCGCGATTGAACCGATGGTCACAATGGGGAGCCCAGACACCGAAGTCCTTGATGATGACTGGACCGTTGTCACAGCCGATGGTTCGCGTGCAAGTCACTGGGAACACACAGTCGCCATCACCGATGACGGTCCCTGGGTGCTCACTGCACCTGATGGTGGTGCCGCCCAATTTGCTGCAATGGGCGTTGCAAGCCCGGCCGGCCAACACCGGTAAATCAGGCCGCGCGCCTGCGTGTCGAGCATCCGGCGTGTCGCTGTTGACACTGAGGTTTGGCGCAGTGCCGTGACACAGACCCGCTGTCACAGCGTTCACCGCTCGGTCGTAGACTTCCCCCTTGTGCCCCAAACCGGGACACGCACCACGCACGCCCCGGCATCGCGAGTTCACGACATCACATGTCACGCACTCACGAGGCCACGGTACGCATAGACAACGGAACGAGACCACACCCGAATGGCCAAGAAGGACGGCGCGATCGAGCTCGAGGGCACGATTATTGAAGCGTTGCCCAACGCGATGTTCCGAGTGGAACTGGAAAACGGTCACAAGGTGCTGGCGCACATCAGCGGAAAAATGCGGATGCACTACATCCGCATTCTCCCCGACGACCGCGTCGTCGTGGAACTTTCGCCGTACGACCTCACCCGTGGTCGCATTGTGTATCGCTACAAGTGAGAATCGCACGAGGAGCAACGACATGAAGGTCCAGCCGAGCGTCAAGCCGATCTGCGACAAATGCAAGGTGATTCGTCGTCACGGACGAGTCATGGTGATTTGCGAAAACCCGCGCCACAAGCAGCGTCAGG
>RGCY01000053.1 GCA_009918865.1 Actinomycetota bacterium | reverse complement strand
CTCGACCCCCGCTCGACCTCATCGCCGTGGTGGACCGTTCCGGCTCAATGTCAGGCGCAAAGATCGAGCTCATGCGGAAGACACTCACGCTACTCGTCACACGCGCCGGCCTGACGAGCGAAGATCGATTTGGGTGCGTCTCGTTTGACAACACGGCCATCGAAGCAGGTTTGATAATGCCAGCTTTGTTGGCGGCAATTTCCTCAATCGTGTCACCAAGAATGTGCATGTGGTCAAAGTCAATCTGGGTCACTACTGCGACCTGTGCATCCATGACATTGGTGGCATCGTGCGTGCCGCCTATCCCGACCTCAATCACCATCACATCAACCGGCGCTTCGGCAAACATTGCATACGCAAGACAGGTCATAGTTTCAAAGAACGTCAGACGTGGCCCACCCCGCTCGAGACTTCGCTCATCTGCGAGCGCTAGCAGCGGTGCGATGTCGTGGTAAGACTCCACAAATTTGTCATTAGGCACGGGCTGGCCGTCGATGCGAATGCGTTCAGTGATGGAGTGCAGATGTGGACTCGTGAACAAACCGGTGCGCAGACCAAATGCGCGCAGCAACGACTCCACCATGCGCGCGGTGGACGTCTTGCCATTAGTGCCCGCGATGTGGATGGCAGGAATCGTTCGTTGGGGTTCTCCGAGCATGTCGAGTAAATCGGTCACACGCTCGACGCCAGGACCAATGCGACTTTCCGGCCAACGCGCCAAAAGCGCATCCTGCACCGCTACGAAATCATCATCTCGGCCAAGATTGGCGCGTTCGTCCACCATATTGACAAGCATAGGCAGCGCCTAGACTTCGCGCCCATGGATAGCAGCCCCTCCCCTGCACGCCCCGCCACGCTGCCGGAAGCACCGACAATTGATGGTGTTGAAGCAGTCTGGATGCAGCGATGGGATGCCGAGCAGACTTATCAGTTCAACCGCTCTGCAAGTCGCGAGCAGGTCTATGCCATTGACACCCCACCACCAACTGCATCGGGGTCGCTGCATGTGGGGCATGTGTTTTCATACACGCACACCGATTGCATTGCTCGCTATCAGCGCATGCGCGGCAAGCAGGTCTTCTATCCGATGGGATGGGATGACAACGGTTTGCCGACCGAACGGCGAGTCCAAAACTACTTCGGAGTGCGCTGCGACCCAACGATTCCGTATGACCCGCACTTCACCCCACCAACTGAGCCAGGCAAGGAACAAATTCCTATTTCTCGTCGGAACTTTGTTGAGCTGTGTGTGAATCTCACACTCGAAGACGAGAAAGTCTTCGAGAATCTCTTCCGTAGGCTTGGTCTGTCTGTTGATTGGAGCATGACGTACCAAACAATCGGCGACGATGCGCGCGCTGCTTCACAGCGCGCTTTCTTGAGAAATCTCGCCCGAGGCCAGGCCTACCAGCGCGAAGCGCCAACACTGTGGGATGTCACATTCCGCACCGCTGTCGCACAAGCGGAACTTGAAGATCGGGAACGCCCCGGTGCCTACCACCGGATTCCTTTCACACGCACTGCCGATGGGTCGCCAGTTTTCATTGAAACCACTCGCCCAGAACTCATCCCGGCAGTCGTTGCACTCGTGGCACACCCAGAGGACCCGAAATACACGCCCTTGTTTGGAACCACAGTGCTGAGCCCATTGTTCGGCGTGGAAGTGCCAATCGTCGCCCACCATCTTGCAGACCCTGAGAAGGGTTCCGGTATCGCCATGATTTGCACATTTGGCGATGTCACTGACGTCACATGGTGGCGTGAGCTCGATTTGCCTACTCGTCCGATCATTGGTTTTGACGGTCGCATCATTGACCAAGACCCTGAATGGATTGAGTCTGTTGACGGCAAGCAGATGTATGCCGCACTAGTGGGAGCCACCACGCACACTGCACGTGAGCGCATTGTGGAGGCACTACGCAACAACCGGCTCCTCGACGGCGAACCTCGCGCAGTGACTCACCATGTGAAGTTCTTCGAAAAGGGTGACAAGCCGCTTGAGATTGTCACAACCCGACAGTGGTACATCACCAACGGCGGCCGCGACCAATCGCTTCGCGATGCGTTAATCGCTCGTGGCCGGGAACTCACCTGGCATCCCGAACACATGCGTGCGCGCTACGAAAACTGGATTGAAGGCCTGGCAGGAGATTGGCTGATTTCGCGCCAGCGTTTCTTTGGTGTTCCCATTCCCGTCTGGTACCGACTCGATGATTCCGGCCAGCCCATCTGGGATGCGCCATTAGTACCTGATGAATCCGAACTGCCAGTTGATCCTTCGAGTCAAGCGCCACGCGGCTACTCGGATGCGCAGCGCGGTGTGCCAGGCGGTTTTGTTTCCGATCCAGATGTGATGGACACGTGGGCCACATCGTCACTGACACCACAATTGGTGGGTGGCTGGGAGCGCGATGCAGATTTGTGGAAGCGCGTGTGGCCCATGGATTTACGACCCCAAGGTCACGACATCATCCGCACCTGGCTGTTCTCCACGGTCGTTCGTGCTCATCTTGAATCCGATTGCATACCTTGGAAACACGCGGCGCTGAGCGGCTGGATTCTTGACCCCGACCGCAAGAAGATGAGCAAGTCAAAGGGCAACGTGGTGACGCCCATGGACTTACTCGAAGAGCATGGTTCTGATGCAGTTCGCTATTGGGCGGCATCTGGTCGCCCTGGCACGGACACCGCTTTTGATGTTTCGCAAATGAAGGTTGGCCGCAGATTGGCCATGAAGTTGCTCAATGCGAGCAAATTTGCGCTTGGCGTGTTCAAAGACGCGCCGATTTCAGTGAACCCTGCCGCCATCACCATGCCGCTAGATCGTTCTCTTTGCGCGCGCTTGGTTGCCTTAGTGGAAGGCGCCACCACTGCGTTCGAGTCATACGACTATGCGCGGGCCCTTGAACTGACCGAACGGCTGTTCTGGTCATTTTGCGATGACTACATCGAACTCGTGAAAGACCGTGCTTACAACGATCCAGGTGCCGCCGGCGACTCTGCGCGCGCCACACTCGCCTTAGCGCTGTGGGGATTCCTTCGGTTGTTCGCGCCGTTCATGCCTTTTGTCACCGAAGAAGTGTGGTCGTGGTGGCGTGAAGGTTCTGTTCACGTGCAGTCCTGGCCGTCTGCGCAGGAGTTTGCGTCCGCAGCAGGTGATGCAGAGTTGCTCGACAAAGTTGCTCCGGTGCTGGGGTTAGTGCGTCGTGCGAAGACGGAAGCAAAAGTTAGTCAGCGAGCGGAAGTCGCAGAAGCGCGTGTGAGTGCACCAGCCGCTCTGCTTGAAGACATTCGTCGTGCCGCTGATGACATTGCGTCTGCTGGAGTTGTGCACACTTTCGTGTGGAATGAGTCCTCAGACGTCACCGTTGAAGTGCGACTAGCGCCTCAGAACTCGTGAATTGACCTCGCTGAATTAAGACGCGGTTCGAGTCGTCTTTCGTGCTCGCGAAGGAGTTGCAACAGCCACATCGTGCGGCAGCAGTGTGGCTGCCGTCTTGTCGAGAACGACGTCTTCATCCACTACGACCTTGGCAACATCGTCTCGGTCGGGAACTTCATACATGATTCCCATCAAGACTTCTTCCATGATGGCGCGCAAGCCACGTGCTCCTGTGCCCCGACTAATCGCCTGATCCGCAATCGCGTGGAGCGCGCCTTCCGTGAAGTGCAATTCCACATTATCAATTTCAAACAATCGCTGGTATTGCCGGACTAATGCATTCTTTGGCTCGGTGAGCACTGTGACGAGCGCGTCGCGATCCAAAGCCCCAACGCTGGTGAACACCGGTAGGCGTCCGATGAACTCGGGAATCATCCCGTACTTCACCAGGTCTTCAGGCATAACTTGTGCTAGTAACGCCGACTCATCTTTGTCCGCAGATTCAGTGATGGACGCGGTGAACCCCAAGTTCGAACTTCCAACTCGCGCGGAAATGATGGAATCCAAGCCAGCAAAAGCGCCACCAACAATGAACAAAACATTGCTGGTGTCAATCTGAATGAACTCTTGATGCGGATGCTTGCGTCCACCCTGTGGTGGCACAGATGCAACAGTCCCTTCCAGAATCTTCAGAAGTGCTTGTTGCACACCTTCACCAGACACATCTCGTGTGATGGATGGGTTTTCACTCTTACGCGCAACCTTGTCAATTTCATCGATATAGATGATGCCCATTTCGGCACGCTTCACGTCAAACTCCGCGGCTTGGAGGAGTTTCAGCAAGATGTTCTCGACGTCTTCACCAACGTAACCAGCCTCAGTCAGCGCGGTCGCATCCGCAATCGCAAATGGCACATTCAGCATCCGCGCAAGCGTCTGGGCTAGCAATGTTTTGCCGGAACCGGTTGGTCCGAGCATGAGGATATTGCTCTTGGCAACTTCAACTTCACCGTCGCGACGGCCGGCACGCACACGCTTGTAGTGGTTGTAGACGGCAACCGACAACGAACGTTTCGCAGAGTCTTGACCGACGACATATTGCGTGAGGTAAGCGAAAATCTCACTCGGCTTCGGAAGTTCTGTGATATCCGCCGCGGCTTCCTGACCTAGTTCATCCGCGATGATCTCGTTACACAGCGAAATGCAGTCATCACAGATGTAGACACCTGGGCCCGCGATGAGTTTGCGCACCTGCTTTTGACTCTTATTGCAAAAGGAACATTTCAAGAGAGCAGATGTGTCGGCGGTGCGAGCCATGGCGCGAAGGTACCGGCAAATTGTGCGAATGTCCTAGATGGACACCCTCCTGCTTGGCCAACCACGGCACATGTTCTCTAACGGCGAACGCGGCCAGCGCCCTCAGCAGCCGACCGCGTTCACTTCAATATTGTTCAAAGCCGTGTCAGGCTCCAGCCTTACGCGAAGCAATCACGCCGTCAACGATGCCGTAATCCTTTGCAGCATCCGCGGTGAGAATCTTGTCGCGCTCGATGTCTTGGCGAACATCTTCTAAGGGGCGACCTGTGTGGCGAGCAAGGATGAATTCCATCTGCTCGCGCATCCGCAAGATTTCATTTGCTTCAATCTCGATGTCAGATGCCTGACCACCAGTGCCACCCATGCGCGGCTGGTGAATCAGGATGCGCGAGTTGGGTAGTGCGAAACGCTTGCCCGGGCTACCTGCGGCAAGGAGCACTGCGGCGGCTGATGCGGCCTGGCCCAAGCACACAGTTTGGATGGCGGGCTTGACGAATTGCATGGTGTCGTAAATCGCTGTCATCGCTGTGTAAGAGCCGCCCGGGGAATTGATGTAGATCTGGATGTCGCGCTCGGGATCGAGTGACTCCAAGCAGAGCAACTGCGCCATCACATCGTCGGCCGACGCATCATCAATCTGCGTGCCGAGGAAGATGATGCGCTCTTCGAATAACTTGGTGTAGGGGTTGTGAGTGCGATATCCCTGAGGGGTGCGCTCACTGAACTCAGGAAGGATGTAGCGAGCGAACTGCGCGTGGTTTGTCATGTCTGCTGCCTCCTTGCCGCTCATGCCATGCCGCCACTGCCCGCAACGTCGCGAGCACTGGAGACAACGTGGTCGATGAATCCATATTCCTTGGCTTCGTCAGCGGTGAACCAACGGTCACGGTCAGAGTCGGCGGTGATTTGGTCGACTTTCTGACCCGTGTGGTGAGCAATGAGTTCAGCCATTTTGTTCTTTGTATAAATCATCTGCTCCGCTTGAATGCGGATATCGGATGCCGTTCCACCAATGCCACCAGAAGGTTGGTGCATCATGATGCGTGCGTGCGGCAATGAGTAGCGCTTGCCCTTGGCGCCAGCGCATAGCAAGAACTGACCCATCGACGCCGCAAGCCCCATCGACACCGTTGCAACATCGTTCTTAATGAACTGCATAGTGTCGTAGATGGCCATACCCGCGGAGACCGAGCCGCCAGGTGAGTTGATGTAGAGGTAGATGTCCTTGTCTGGGTCTTCAGCCGCCAGCAGCAGCATTTGCGCGCAAATGGCATTGGCCATCTGGTCCTCGACTTCCGATGCCAGGAAGATGATGCGCTCTTTGAGCAAGCGCTCGTAAAGGAAGTCGTCAAACCGACCCGCGCCACTTGCCATGCGCACGGGTTGGACGCCCTGTGGAATCTGAATCTCGCTCACAGCACCTCTCCTCTGCAGTCCTTACGCACCTTAACGCTGTGGGGGTTCGATGTGTTCCCCAACGGCACAGGTTCCCTCACTCGCTCGGTTCGCTGGCAGCGAACGCCGGCTCAGGCGGACGCATCGCAGCCTCGATATCCACCGCTGCACCTGCCGTGTCAGTCACTGTGGCTCGCTGCAATACGAGTGAGAGCGCCTTGGCTCGACGCACTTCAGCCAGCGCACTCGGTAGTGCTCCACTCTTCACCAGCTGGTCTGCGAAGTCTTGTGGCGTCAACTCATAGCGCGGAGCCTCATTGACCAGCCATTGAGTGAATTCAGCATCGCTGACCTGAACCTCTTCAACTTCGCCAACTTTGTCGAGCACCATTTGCGCCACCAACGAGCGACGAACATTTCGGTTGACCTCCGCGCGGTGGTCAAGGTCACCTTCGCCGTGGCCATCCGAAAAGTGGTCAGCAACCTGAGCATCCACCAAGTTATCCGGCACTGGGATGTCTACTGCATCGACGAGTGCATCGAGCACTTTGTTGCGCGCTTCGTAAGCCTGTTCCACAACTCGCACACGTCCAATGCGACGGCGCAAGTCTTCGCGCAACTCTTCAATCGTGTCGAATTCACTGGCCAACTGCGCAAAAGCATCGTCAGCCGGCGGCAGGTTTCGCTCGCGCACCGCGCTCACCGTCACTGTGACTTCAATGTCTTTACCGCCCCATTCGCCACCTTCTGGAGTGAACGTAAACGTGCGCTCTTCTGCGACTTGCGCACCGCGCACGGCATCGTCAAACCCAGGCAACATGCCGTCGGTTCCAAGCTCGTACGACAACGCATTTCCGTTCAAATCTGGCACATCTTCCCCAGCGTGGGCGCCACGAATGTTGATAAGCAATACGTCGCCATCTACACACGCGCGCTCAACTGGCGTCAAAGTTGCGAACCTCGTGCGCAACGAGTCAAGTTGATCTTCAACTTGACTCTCCGGAACACGGGCTTCGTCCACAGTCACGTGTAGCGACGAGTAAGCCGGTAGCTCGAACTCCGGTCGCACATCCACCTCAGCGGTGAACGACATCCCTTGCAAAGTCGGGTCGTCAGCAATTGTGATGTCCGGCTGACTCATTGGCACTAACGAATGCTCACGAACCGCGTTTTCGTAAGCCGTTGGCACAGCTTCGTTGATCGCCTCACTCAGCACCGACTCTGCGCCGACGCGTTGGTCAATGACTGCGCGCGGAACTTTGCCCTTGCGAAAACCTGGGATAGTGATTTGCGATGCGATCGCGCGATATGCCTTGTCGAGGGCCGGGGCCAGGTCGGCTGCGTCCACGTCGATGTTCAGCCGCACGCGCGTCGGGGTCAGCGTTTCAAGCGCAGTCTTCACGGTGGTCCTTGTCACTCGATGGAAATGCGTGGCTGGTCGGGGCGGGGAGATTCGAACTCCCGATCTCCTGCTCCCAAAGCAGGCGCGCTAGCCACTACGCTACGCCCCGGCTGCATGCGGCACATTGCCGCTGCAAACCTGCGCGAGTCTAGGGTGCGGCGTTTAAGGCGACCACATCAGTTCACTTTCCGGGCACTCCCACCCACCGGGTAGCATTCCGAGGCGCTTAGGCGCATTCGCGGGCGTAGTTCAATGGTAGAACCCCAGCCTTCCAAGCTGGTCGTGCGAGTTCGATTCTCGTCGCCCGCTCAGATGTCAACGGCCCCCGGTTGTTCCCGGGGGCCGTTTGCATCTGAGACAGAACAGCACGGCGAGAATCGGGAGGAGCTTGCCTTCGTGGCAAGCGACGGCTCTCGTCGCCCGC
>RGCY01000052.1 GCA_009918865.1 Actinomycetota bacterium | reverse complement strand
CATGCTCAGCAACATCCGGCCCGACAATCTCGACCCAGCGTGCGGTCACACCTGCGACGGTGAGGGCCTCACCCCAACCTTGCATTGAAATTAGTTCGGATAGCGCAGCACCCAACTTCGCTGGGTCTCGGCGATCAACCGCAGCGCCGCTGTAGACCGCTTCACCGGGCTCAGCACCCCAGCGTCGCGAACCACCTCGCGCTCGCGATGACTGCCAACCTGGTCGCGTCGTTGTGCGTGCATGTGCACGCGCACGAGCAAGTGCAGCACGCGCAAACTCAATTGCGCGTTCGTGTTCGTCGTTACCCGACATGACCAGAATCCTGCCCGGCTCGTTCAATCGGTATGCAGCGGGTGAGTAACCGTTGCGGCACATCTTCACGCACCGCTGCGGTGATGATGACTTGCTCCACACTCTCAATGGCATCCGTGAGTTTTTCACGACGCGATGTGTCTAACTCAGCGAACACATCATCAAGCAGCAATACTGGATCGCTCGACGCCTGTTCGCGTAACACGTCGAACGACGCAAGCCGCAATGCCAACGCAATCGACCACGATTCACCGTGACTTGCGTACCCCTTCGCGGGTAGTTCTCCTAAATCAATGCTGATGTCATCGCGTTGTGGACCCACCAAAACCACACCGCGACGAATTTCATCATCGCGACGCGCGCGCAGGTCTTCGCGTAAGGCTTGAGCCAACACTGTTTCGCCAGGGTTGGTTCCGTTAACAATGGCATCGGCTGTGTTGGTGTTGTAGGCGGCGTAGGTCAGCGACAACGCAGCACCACCATCAGTGAGCCAATGCAACCGCTCAACCGCTGGCCCGCGCAGCATGTCTAATGTGTTCAATCGTCCGTTGAGCAACCGTGAACCCAACACAGCGGCCTGCTCATCCCACGCATCGAGAGTTGCGTGGAGTGCTTCGCGTGAACTTGCTACTCGCGCAGCCCCCACAGCAGAACGCAATAACGTGGAGCGTTGCTTCAACACCCGTGAGTAGTCCGCCATGACTTCTGCATAACGCGGATGGCGCGACACGAGTAATTCGTCAATGAATCGGCGGCGCGCACCCGGGTCACCTTTGACAAGTTCCAAATCTTCTGGGGCGAAGAGCACCGTGCGCAGCAAACCAAGAATGTCTCGTGGTCGGGTTGCTTTGGCTCCGTTCACCACAGCGGTGGCGGCACCGCGTGGGGGTAGCGTGAGTTCGATTTTTGTGACGCGCTCACCATAGGAAGGGTCCATCACACCGACTTGCACAATCGCGCGTTCACATCCACGGCGAATCAGTGGGGCATTGCTCGCAACTCGATGACTGCCCAATGTGGCAATCATGTTGATAGCTTCAACCAAGTTTGTTTTTCCATGACCATTGGAACCAAGAAACACAGTGACACCAGGTTGTAGTGGCACATCGAGGGCGGACCAGGAGCGGAAGTTGCGCACCGCCACACCCGTCAGCCTCACGGCATCCTCACCTTCACAGCATTGCTTTTCGCGCGCCAATGCCCCACCGCATCACGACCGTCGTTGCAATATCCAAAGCAACACTTGGTGCGCCGCTTAGCAACGAGGTCAGGTCAAGCGCACCGGCATCAGCAGGTAGCGGTAGTCGCCGGTGGGCTCACCATCATGAGACGCAAGGCCCTGCAACACCGCCGGCTTATCCGGCTCGTTCATCCCCAACCCAGCAACCGGGGCGTTGAGTGCGTTGAGCCCATCGATGAGGAAGTCGGCGTTGAATGCAATCGTCAGACCATCACCGCGCGTGCGACATTCATAAGCATCCGTGGCACTTGCATCTGTGTCAGCGCCAGCCGTCACAGTCACTTCGTTGTCAGTGAATGTCAACCGAAGTGGCTTGTTCTTATCCGAGACCAATGCCACACGCTTGACCATCTCAAGGAAACCAGCAGTGTCGATGGTTGCGTTTGTGGCGGTGGTGGCAGGGATGATGTTGCGGAACTTTGGGAAATCTCCATCCATCAACCGTGTGGTGGTGCGGCGGTGATCACCTTCAAATCCGAGAGTGGCAACGCCGTCCTTCGTGTAAGCCAAGTGAACGGCCTCACATCCTGTGAGCGCACGCGCAATGTCGGCTAAAGATTTTGCTGGGATGAGGAATGCAGTCTCGTCATTTGTGAGTTCCGGGCTCCATGCCATCTCACGCATAGCCATGCGAAAGCGGTCAGTTGCGGCGAAAGTGATGATGGGTCCGTTAATTTCCATGCGCACACCACTAAGTGCCGGCATCGCATCGATTTTTCCGGCTGCCACGGCAACCTGCGCGACCGCCGTCGCAAAATTCGCACCAGACACAGTTCCGCACGATTTAGGCATGTCAGCGATGGCTGGGTAGTCCGTTGCATTCATCACTGGGAGCTTGAACACCGTTCGACCACACACCACACGCGCACCCGACTCTGTGGTGGTGATGACCACCGGTGCTGCAGGAAGTGCGCGAGCAATCGTGGTGAACAAATGACCAGAAATGAGAACTGGTGCTGGGTCGTTGATGTCAGCATCAATGTGGATTTGACTCGATGACTCACCATCGGAAGATGTCAACCGCAGAGGGCGTTCATGGTCGCGATCGATGTCAACCAAAATTCCGGTTTGCAACGGGTTGGTTGTTCGACTAGGCAGTGTGCGAGCAACCCAGTTGACGGCATCAACTAATGCGTCGCGTTCAACTCGAATTTCCACGAGATGTTCTCCTTGGCCAGTGACTCACATCCAGGTTGACACCCAGATTGTGTGAGCTATGTGGTCAGTGCTGTGCGGTGTGTGGCGTTGGGGGTGAATCATGGCACTTGTCTCCCACACACGGAACGGGCTGTGGGTGGGGGCGGTGCGTGGCGTGAGCGCTGTCTGCTCCGCGTGAGATAAGTGTTGTGGCCTTAACGACTGGCTACTCCTGAGTTGGGTCCTCTCAGTGATCCAGCAGGCTGCTTACTGGGCATTTGTCCCCACCCCAGAAATGAGGGGAGATTCAATCTTGGATGTATGTAAAGGAAGTTGGAGTCATAGGGGGTGTGGAAGGTGTGGAGAACTGAGTTTCTCAGCGGATTACATAAGGTGAACAAGGCGTGTCGCATATTCCCCATTTGTGGATAAGGGTGGGGAAACATCCCCACATTTCTGACCTGACCGGTTGGGGATAGCACCCAATTTCTGTCAACTAACCACCATATCCCCGCTATTTATCCACAACTCGTACTCAAATCTGTGGGCAAACTCCCGAATTCCACACAAGTTATCCACAAGCCACAAGGCGGTATGTGGGTTGCGGTGGGTTGGCGAGCACCACCTATCGACATCAAAGTCACGGACTAGGTCAGTCAATACCCCGACCTTGGTTTATCGACTCGGTTGGTGGTTCTGGGTTGAGTCGGGCCTAGGGTTAGTTCTCATTCCAGATTGGAACGGTCCGTGGTAGTGATCCCGGTTGGTGAATCGGGTTGAGTTGGGGTCTAGTTGGGTCCAGCCACTGAATCGGTTCCGTCCCCGGTTGGCAACTCGGTTCAGGTCTGGTCCCGGGTTAACTCCGACCACGGTTGGGCCTAGGTGTCGTTAGTTCTAGTCCCAGATAGGTGCCGACCCCTGTTGGTGTTCCTTGGTCAGGCCCAGTCCTTGATTAGCTCCGACCCGCGGTCAGTTCTGGCTGGACTTCTTAATCAGGGCAGTGAGCTCAGTGACCTGGTTGTAGACACTGCGGCGCTCGGCCATCAAGGTGCGAATCTTGCGGTCTGCGTGCATAACCGTGGTGTGGTCGCGATTTCCGAACTGCTGGCCAATCTTTGGCAAGGACAGGTCTGTCAATTCCCGGCACAGGTACATAGCAATCTGGCGCGCGGTCACCAACACCCGAGAGCGCGACGCTCCACACAAGTCAGCCATGGTGACGGCGAAGTAACTCGATGTTTGTTGCATGATGTGTGAGGCCGTGATTTGTTGGCTGCGCTCAACCACTAAGTCCTTGAGCACGACAGTGGCGATATCCAAATCCACCATCTGGCGGTTCAAACTTGCAAACGCCATCACGCGGATGAGCGCACCTTCAAGTTCGCGAATGTTCGAACTGATCTTGCTGGCGATGAACTCCAACACATCTGCCGGAACAACTAACTTGTCTTGGTCGCTCTTCTTGCGCAAAATTGCAATACGCGTTTCCAGGTCAGGTGGTTGCACATCTGTCATCAATCCCCACTCAAAGCGCGAACGCATGCGCTCTTCGAAGTCGGGTAGTTGACGCGGTGGCAAATCACTGGTGACAACGATTTGCTTATTCGCGTTGTGCAGGGTGTTGAATGTGTGAAAGAACTCTTCCTGGGTTTGCACTTTGCCAGAGAGGAACTGGATGTCGTCAATCAGCAGCACATCAACATCGCGGTAGCGGCTCTTAAAGACGGAGGCTTTGTCATCACGAATGGAGTTGATGAAGTCGTTGGTGAACTCTTCACTGCTGACGTAGCGCACCCTGGTGTTGGGGTGCAACTGGCGCGTGTAGTGACCGATGGCGTGCAAAAGGTGAGTCTTGCCAAGGCCAGATTCCCCATAGATGAAAAGGGGGTTATAAGCACGACCAGGAAGTTCAGCCACGGCAGAAGCCGCAGCGTGAGCGAATCGGTTGCTCGAGCCAATCACGAAGGTGTCGAACTGATACTTCGGATTTAGTCGCGATGATTCCCCGCGCGATGTGTTCGAAGGCGCGAGTGAAGGTGGGGCATCGTGGTTGCGCTGCGTGGGTAATTCGGTGACGTTATCCGGAAGTTCTTCAATTGCGGTGGTGACCTCTTCACCAGCAAGGGATGAATCCACCGTGACCGCGATGCGCAACTCGCGATGCAACTCACGGCTGAGCGCATCGCACAACATTCCACGCATACGCGTTTCAAGCACATCCTTGGTGAACTGATTTGGTGCGGCAATCAACGCAGTGTCTTCAACTAAACCAATCGGCTTGGTCATACGTAAGAACGCGCGTTGTTGCGGACCAAGACCATCAGAATCAAGTGATGAGATTGCTGCTGTCCACACATCAGACAAAGAAGGTGTCTCGATGTCGGCCATCAGCTATCACTCCTACGCGTTAACGAGTCGTCGTTCCATCATGACCTTCGCATCGCGCGTCAGCGCAAGGCAATGCCGTGGTGTGGAGGACCCGGATTGTGGATAAGGACTCGAACCTTAGGAGTCCGCGCGGTGTTGGGGCAAGATGCCCTGTGGACTTCGTGACTATCACGGCACTTTGCAACACTTCGGGATTGCCGTGTCTTGTGACACCGCGTGTCGCAAACAATCGTGACCCCGGTGTGGCAGGGACGGCCGTAATTGCTTACCCTTTCCCTCTGCCCACGCGCCTCACGGCGCCGGCATCAGAAGTGAACGCGCCACCAGGCACCCAAAAGCGAAGCACCTGAAAGCGAACGAGGCGATTGACGTGAGCAAGCGGACTTTCCAACCGAACAACCGTCGTCGGGCAAAGACCCACGGCTTCCGGTTGCGCATGCGTACCCGTGCTGGCCGCGCTGTGCTCTCGGCTCGTCGTGCCAAGGGTCGCCGCCGCGTCTCTGTCTGAGGCTCCACCATGCTGGCCCGGCGCTACCGGCTCACCAGCGGCGCTGATATCTCCGCCACCCTGCGTTCCGGTCAACGAATGACCGTGCCTAACGCAACCCTCAGCCTGTGGATAACCGGTGGACAAAGTTGTCCACAAGTGGGTTTGGCTGTGGGTAAGACTGTGGGTAACTCTGTCGTTCGTTCTCGTGTGAGCCGAGTCCTTCGTCACGGCATCGCACCATTGGTGGACCAACTACCCCTAGGCGCCCAACTGGTCATCCGCGCCTTGCCTGGAGCCGAACGGGTGAACTCATCGGAGTGGACCCAACGACTCGCCGGCGCGCTGGGACTGACGGCACCGGCGGAAGGGGTAGAACCCCCACATGCCGAGCGGCCTGTGGATAAAGCTGTGGATGTGTGGATGAGGGCTGGGGATGACGGGGATGTCTGAGTCTCGCCCACCACACGGGCTCGGCGAAGGGCTGCGCGCCCTCGGCCGCGTTCCGGCAGTGCTGCTCGTGGCTTTCATCCGCATCTATCAGCGCACCATCTCGCCGATGCTCGGCGATGTTTGCCGCTATCACCCGTCTTGTTCGAAGTATGCGGTCGGTGCCATCAGCACTCACGGGGCGTTCAAGGGCGTGGTGTTGGCTGGCCGTAGGCTCCTGCGCTGCACACCACTGCACGCCGGCGGTTTAGATCCCGTTCCCCCGCGCGGTGCATGGAAGCCAAGGATTGAGCCCGACGGTCGCGTTCGGGCGTGATGGTCAAGGAGTTGCGTTGAATCCGTTGCGTTGGCTTGAGCTGGGTGTTTCTTACATCCTGCGCGCGTTCCATTCACTGTTCTCGAACATCTTTCCTTTTGATTCAGGTGCGGCCTGGGGTTTTGCGATTGTCGGTCTTGTCATCGTCATTCGTATTCTCATCATCCCGTTGTTCGTAAAGCAGATTCGTTCAACGCAGAACATGCAAGTGATTCAGCCGCAGGTGAAAGAGATTCAAAAGAAGTACGCCGGTGACCGTGAACGCCAAAGCCAAGAGTTGATGAAGCTCTACCGAGAAACTGGCACAAACCCACTTGCATCATGTTTGCCGATTCTCGCTCAATCCCCGATTTTCTTCGCTTTGTTCAGTGTTCTCAACGGAATTGGTCATAACAAAGTTCCACCAGGTATGACTGCAGAACTCGTTGATTCCATGCGCAATGCAACCTACTTTGGTGCGCCGCTTTATGGAACATTCGTTAACGCTGGCACCACGGATTCACCAGGGCTTGTGCGAGTGGTGACGTTGATTCTTGTGGTGCTCATGACCGCCACAACATTCATGAGCCAAAAGATGATGATTGTAAAGAACACTGCGCCTGACAATCCAATGGTGCAGCAGCAAAAAATCATGCTGTATGTGTTCCCGGTGTTGTTTGCTGTGTCTGGTGTGAACTTCCCGATTGGTGTTCTCACTTATTGGTTGACAACAAACTTGTGGTCAATGGGTCAACAAATTTGGTTGATTCGCAACAGCCCACAACCTGACACACCAGCACATGCAGCGATGCTCGCGCGCAAAGCGGCAAAGGCCGCCAAGCGTGGAGAACCTGCGGCGCCTGGCGGTGCCGATGCCGAGCAACAAGCAGTGCGTATGGTGCGTCAGCAACCCAAACGAAAGAGTCGCTCAGAGCGCCGCGGTGGGCCAACCACTCCAGGGCAAACCGGCAGCACTGCGAACTCACATGGGGACGACTCAGGATCGGATGGCACAGAGAGTTCAGACACGCAAGACAAGTAACACGCAGCCAGGTTTCACCATGCCGCCACTGGGGCGGCCATAAGTGAAGGCACGACAAAGGACACGCCTAGACGGGTAGGAGAAACAGACATGACGGACACTCCAGACATTGTGCATGTAGATGAAGAGATTGAGGCGTTGGATGCACCCAAGGCCAGCACCAAAGTGGAAGACCTTGAAGCCGAAGGCGACATTGCAGCGGACTATCTCGAAGGGCTGCTGGACATCCTTGACCGCGATGGCGACCTCGACATGGATGTGGACAACGGTCGCGCCCGGGTGAGCATTGTTGGCGGCGACCTTGACGACTTAGTCGGCGCAGATGGCGAAGTGCTCGAAGCGCTGCAGGAACTCACTCGGCTTGCCGTGACCCGCGAAACCGGTGGCCGGTCTCGCCTAATGCTGGATATCGCTGGTTTCCGCGATCAAGCTCGGGCATCTCTGGTGGCATTAGCCGAAGAGGTGGCTGAGCGAGTTAAGGCTGGTGGGGAGCCAGAGAAGCTTGAGCCGATGAACGCTTTCGAGCGCAAAATCGTCCACGACCGGATTGGTGAACTGGGCTTGCGCAGCGAGTCTGAAGGCGAAGAGCCACGCCGCCGTATCGTCGTG
>RGCY01000051.1 GCA_009918865.1 Actinomycetota bacterium | reverse complement strand
TCACACTCGCTGCCGGCACCAAGACCGTGGTGACCGCAACTCTGACCCTCACCAGTGGCTACTTGGCGGCTCGGGGTAACACCTCGTCCACCATCAAGACGCTGTTTGGTCAAGTTATTGCAACTCGTGGCGATGGCTTGGTTTCGACCGTGCCATTTAGCGCAGTTCCGGCCGCGCGCTCCAACTACTCCGTCACCTCGGATGGGAAGAGCGTCACCGTCGCGAACCGTGCCGGTGCAGTTGGCAGCGGTACTGCTGAAACCTACGAATGGCTCATGGCAGATGCTCAAGACACGCCTTCGGCCAGCGACATCCGTTCCTTGGGTGCGCAGTACTGGACTGAAGCTGATTTGGGTCTCTCGTCGAGTGCCGACGGCTTCATCGTCTTCAACCTGTCGACCTACAACCAGATCTACAACCCAGCCGACACCGAGTGGGATGTGTACATCGACACGAACAAGGACGGCTACGACGACTACCTGCTCGTCGGTTTCGATGCTGGTTACATGACGACCGGTTCCGGTTCCGGAAAGATCGGCTGGTTCCTGTACTACTGGGACAACGCCAAGGGCTGGACCTCGAAGGCCGGTGCCTACTCTTACTGGGCACCGCTGAACAGCAGCACGCTGCAGTTCGGTGTGCAGGCCTCTGCACTTGGTATGCCGGCATCCGCACCTGGGTCCTTCCAGATTGACGGTCTCTATGCATTCTCGTGGACCGGCGAAACGGACTGGACTCCTGGCATCAGCGGCACCATTGACCCGTACAACCCACAGCGGTCGTACGGTGACTGGGCCGGCGGCGCCACGGGTCTCGCACCTGGTCAATCCACCGCATGGGGTCTTGCCACACGGCCATTGGCTGCTGGCGAGACGCGCACCCTGGGTTGGGTTGTCAGCACTGCGGATAACCGCACAGGTATGCAGTCGACCGAAATCCGCGGATTCTGATCCGCTGACTTCGTCACCACGCTGGGGCCTCAGGGGGAAACCTCTGGCCGAAATTAACTGCCGGCACGGCGAAGTCGACACACTGTGCAGAAGGGCTCGCTCAACTCAGCGCTGGAGGACCTGTGCCAGTGCAGTAATCACCGCATCAATCTCAGCGGCACAAGCCTGATGCGCTTCGATGCCGTCCCCATGGGGGTCTGTTACATCGTGATCCTCAGCAAAGGGAGCCCACGACCGCGCCCCATTCAAATCTTTGAGTGGATCCTCAGACGGAGCCGGGGCTGCAGGCGGCCATGTGGGCGCGGCAACTGCACGCGCTAAACGCTCCACCTGACGCGCTGTGTAGGTCTTGATTTGCGCCCGTGGGATTAAATCAACGATGGCTGCGCGATGAGCCGCCTCGAAAGCCACAATCAAGTCTGCATCTCGAACGAGCTCAGCGGTCAATTGAGTTGCCGCATGCGGAGCATCATCTGACCCGACTGCGGGCATCTCGGGGCATGCAGGCTCCCCCACTAGTTCCAACCACTCAGACCGAACACCCGCGCTGAAAACTTCAAACCCAGAATCAGCACCTAATGCGTGGCGCAATGCCCTGGCAGCGTATGGCGATCGGCAGATATTCGCCGTGCACACAAAGAGAACTGTCTGTGTCATGTCTTTGCCCTACTTCAATCAGGGTGCACACGTCTTGAATGCTTGCCAAGCCTGTGTGCCGAACTGCGACAGAGCCTATCTGTCGCAAAGCCAGTCAATCGGGTCTTGGTGCAGCGACGCCAATGCAGCATTGACTTCGCTGAAAGGTCGACTCCCATAAAATCCCTTGTGCGCAGACAAAGGTGAGGGGTGCGGCGAACTCACGACGTGACTCCATGGGCGGTGAGCACCGGCTTTTTGCGCGTGGCGTCCCCAGAGCACCGCAACCGGCGGCACAGCACGTTGGCACAAGGCATCAAGCACGTGGCCAGTGAACTCTTGCCAACCCACATGTGCGTGCGACATGGACTCAGATTGCCGACAGGTCAGGACCGTGTTGAGCAGCAGGACTCCTTGCGCTGCCCATGATTCGAGATTCGGGTTGATCAGGCTCGTGCTTCGAACAGCATCAAGACCTTTGGCCGCGCCCCAACCCTGGTCCTGGGCATCGGCTGTCAGTTCAATCATGATGGCACGCAGAGATGGCGGAAGTGTCGCCGTGCTTGTCGGCACGGCAAATGCCAGCCCGGTTGCAAGTCCTGGAGTGGGATATGGATCTTGACCCAAAATCACGACTCGGACTTTGGATATCGGGACATTGAACACACGAAACACATCCGCTGGTTTCGGCGCGAGTTGATGGACGTCCGGCTGGATGCGCTGCCATGCCGCAGCGCGCAGCTTTTCAGCACCGGCTAACGCGCTAGCCCATCCCTGCCCAGGGAGTTCGGGGAGTTCGGGCAACGTCACACGGCCACACCGCAATGTGCAAGGGCCATGCGTACGAGCCGATGTTGACCGCCACTCATGTCTGCGGCGACAGCATCTGACAGCGCTTCACTTGCGCTGAACCACCGGAGGTCTAACGCGTTTTGCGTTGGTTGGCATTCACCTGTGACCGGCACAACGAATACGAGAGACACCGCGTGCTGACGCGGATCAACCAAACCGGTCACAGCAGGGTCAGGGAAATACTCTGCAATGGTGAAAGGCGCCACAGATGCAGGCAATCGCGGAAAAGCCAACGGCCCGAGATCCTTTTCTAGATTGCGCATTAACGCCGAGCGCACCAATTCCCCGTACCACACCCGACCTGAAACCAATGACTGAGAGATCGTCCCATCGGGACGCACACGCAGAAGCAGACCAACTTCGGTGACTGCGCCCTGGTCGTCCACCCGCACCGGAACTGCTTCCACGTAAACAATCGGAAGTCGTTCACGTGCTGAGTCCAAATCCTCACGACTCAACCAACCTGCCACGGTGTCGGTGTCCATCGTCACGACACTCCACGCACCTTGCCGAATGCTCGCTTGACAGCATCTAACGCACCTGTGAGTTCTGCGGGCAGCACCCAAATCTTTGACGCTTGCCCGTTGGCGATGGCTGGGAGTTGCTGTAGGTACGTCCATGCCAACACCGAATCATCGGGACTTGCCGCATGGATGCTGTCCACCACAGTCTTGATGGCACTTGCTTCGGCGTTGGCTCGAGTGACAGTGGCTTGGGCCTCTCCTTCAGCGGTCAAGATTGCCGCTTGCTTACCACCCTCTGCAATGAGAATTGCGGCCTGCTTCTCGCCTTCGGCCGTGAGAATGGCCGCTCGCCGTTCACGCTCGGCACGCATCTGCTTCGCCATCGCTTCCTGAATGGAAGCCGGCGGATCAATGCTCTTCAGTTCCACCCGATTGACCCGAATCCCCCACTTACCCGTGGCCTCATCGAGTACCCCACGCAGGGTCGCATTGATGGTGTCGCGACTTGTGAGCGTCTTCTCCAAATCCATGCCACCCACGACATTGCGCAAAGTGGTCACAGTGAGTTGCTCCGCCGCAAAGATGTAATCACGAATCTCATACGTTGCTGCACGTGGGTCAGTGACTGTGAAATACAAAACCGTGTCAATGTTGACAACCAAATTATCTTCAGTGATGACAGGCTGTGGTGCGAAAGTGATGACTTGTTCACGCAAATCAATCAGCGGCAAAACCCTGTCAATGACAGGCACAATCACAGCCAAACCCGGCGTCAGAGTCCGGTGGTAGCGACCAAGTCGCTCCACCACACCAGCGCGCGCTTGCGGCACGATTCGAACGGCACGAACGAGAAAGACCACCACTAGTGCGGCAATGACGACCACGGTTACGAAAGTCTCCATCAGAATCTCTCCTTTGCATACGCGTTCAGATGTGATGTGGCTGACGCACTCCTACCACAGGCGGTTGTTATGGAGTCCGTCATCGCGGCTCCCCCGACTCGGCTGCAAGTACGGCGGCCGTTGCGCCTTCAATTGCGATGACATCTACTCTTGAATGGGCCGGAATCAAAACTCCATCAAAGGCTCTGGCACTCCACACTTCACCACGCAATTTCACCTGACCCACATCTGTCACATCCGTGAGCGCAACTCCGGAAGATCCGAGAAGCGCGTCGGTGCCGGTGCGAATGCCTGGGCCACGCCGAAAAGCGCGCAGTGCCAAGGGTCGAAGAAAACCTAAAGAGGTGACGCTAACGATGAGCCCAATGGCACCAGCCCAAACATCGGGCACATTCAGGGCAAGGGCAGCAGATGCACTGAGCAAGCCCAGCGCCAACATCAACAGGGTGAAATCAAGGGTCAACATTTCTAGTAAGACCAAGACTCCAGCAGCGATGGCTAACAACGCAGCGGCACTCATGGCCGCACACTACCCGCGGTTTCGGCGCTGGGAAAGCGGCTCACCAGCCGCGAGCACGCGCAAACCAGCGGGGGCGAGTTTGTCCAACGCGTTCAACCGAAATAGGTAGCCCAAAGGTTTCGGTCAAAACGGCATCGGTCAAGACGTCGTCAATGACTCCCGATGCCACGACCCGCCCCTGACGCAAGGCAAGTGCATGAGTTGCCCCCGGTGGAATTTCCTCAAGATGATGAGTCGCCATCACCGTTGTAGGAGCGAGCGGATCATCGGCCAACCACGTCAATCGCCTAAGAAGATCTTCCCGCGCAGCAAGATCCAGGCCGGCTGCTGGTTCATCCAGAATCAGCAATTCCGGATCCGGCATGAGCGCACGAGCAATCATGACTCGCTTACGTTCACCTTCGCTCAAGGTGCCAAATGTGCGCCCAATAAGTTCGGTAAGACCAAACATCGTCAGCAGATAATCGCGGCGCACTTCATCTGCAATGTCATAGTCTTCACGACGACGTGAGTAGACCGCCCATGCCCCTGTCATGACGGAGTTGCCGACTGTTTCAGACCCAGGAATCCGATCAAGAAGTGAAGCGCCCGCGAACCCGATTCGAGTGCGTAGGTCCGCCACATTGGCTCGACCCAACGTCTCTCCAAGCACCGACGCGGCGCCCATTGCCGGAGCCGCCATCGCCGCAGCAACGTGCAGCAAGGTGCTCTTTCCAGCCCCGTTTGGCCCGATGAGAACCCAGCGCTCTCCGGGGTGCACTTGCCATGTCACAGAATTCAAAGGAAGAGTGCTGCCGCGGACAACACTCACGTCGTCAAACTGCAGCACGGCATCCGTCACAGGTTGAAGGATAGATGCACCAACGGTTTACTCTGTCGGACGTGCCGGAGGCAACGAGTCGTCAGTCAACGCCAGTTGCACTGCTTCCACAATGGGCTCGCAGCACCGGCATTCTGGGCGCACTCGGGTGCTGGGCGTTGGCCACACCCCCATCTGAGTCCGCACGTGAGTGTCCAGGCGCACCAGGTCCGGTTTATGGTCGACTGGGACCTTCCGGTGGCGACACCTTGTCGTTTGATGAATTGCGCACGCACTTCGCCAGCGGTCACATCATTCATGTCAGCTCCGAGTCCGGGGATCCGGTGGGTTTGCTACTGCCGCACCACCTTGGTGATGTCGCCGTGGATGTGGGATCGGTCTTGGTTCATAAGCGCGCAGATTCGACGTCTGCGTGGATTCCGAGCATCGACTCGGCACTTCATCGACCAACTGTGGTGTTGACGCAAACACACCTCGGGCAGCCCGACATGCGGACTTGGCATGACCCCTGGGCAACAGCATTCACAGAGCGCCTGTCGTCGGGATTGCCAACAGTTCGGGCAGGGTATCGATCCGCGCTCCTAGAAACTCTCAACGCGGTTGAGGCCCTAGGAGTGCGAATATTCGACACCCAAGAACCTCATGATGTTCGGCTACCCCAATTGCCACGCAGTGTCACCCCTGAGCGAATGAGTGAAATCAAAGGCGTGCTCAGCACACTCGCGTTACTCAACCGAATTCGCTGCTCCGGTGACAGCACCTCCGCCGGCTCTGCCCGCCGAGAACAGCTTGCGGCGCTCGCGGCTGTGACCGCAGATTTACACCGCGCAGCCCGTCTCTATCTTGATGCACTCTGGAGCGCGGCTATGCACGACACTGCGCAGATGGCTCGGCTTTCGCGCGAGTAGCACCGTGGGTGAGTGCACGAAACCGCGTTGCGAAACCGCGTTGACGCTAGCTACGCCCCCTGGGAATGAAACCCACCATCAACGTGCACGATTTCGCCACTGGTTGCCGGGAACCATGGACTTAAGAGCGCAACGCAGGCTTGCGCAGCCGGGACCGGGTCCGTGACATCCCAACCCAGAGGTGCCCGCGTGGACCACAACTCTTCAAAAGTGGAAAAACCGGGGATGTGGGTTGCAGCTACTGTCCGCAAGGGTCCGGCTGACACAAGGTTGACTCGAATCCCACTTTCTCCTAGATCGCGTGCAAGGTAACGGGCTGTGGCCTCTAGTGCTGCTTTGGCAACGCCCATCCAGTCATAGGCAGGCCAGGCCAGCGTGGCGTCAAAGTCCAAGCCGACCACCGCTGAACCCGATGGCATCAAAGGCTTCAACGCCATGGTGAGGCTTTTCAAGGAGTACGCCGACACATGAACCGCCGTCGCAACATCTGGCCAATCAGTGTTAAGGAAATTGCCCCCGAGTGCGGATTCCGGTGCAAAACCAATGCTGTGAAGGACTCCGTCCACCTGTGAGCAGTGCTGACCAACAGACTGAGCGAGCCCCGCGAGTTGCTCGTCGTTGGTGACGTCAAGTTCCAAAACTTCCACCGGGCTCGGAAGCCGACCGGAGATGCGCTTGGTCAGCGCTAAACCACGTCCAAAACCGGTGAGCACAACCTGTGCGCCCTGCTCTTGTGCAATGCGTGCAACATGGAATGCAATGGATTGATCCGTCAACACCCCGGTGATGACCAGGGACTTGCCTTCAAGGATTCCCATCATGAACTCCTTCGACTGCGTGAGAGTCGTGCATCGTCAACGAAATGGTCAGCGTTCAAGCCGTTTGCACATAATGTCCTCGCACACTTCGCAGTTGCCATATCAGTGACCCATCCCAAGTCCGCCGTCAACATTGAGCACCGTGCCGGTGATGTAGGCGGCATCTGAGGACGCAAGGAAGACACACACATCTGCAATCTCGGCCGGTTGGGCATATCTGGCCAACGGAATCTGACTGAGAATTGTTTGTTGCCGTTCTTCGGAAAGTGCAGCCGTCATGTCGGTTTCGACGAAACCGGGGGCCACAACATTTGCAGTGATGCCGCGTCCACCAAGTTCTCGGGCCAGGCTGCGCGCCGCGCCGACTAAGCCCGATTTACTCGCGGCATAGTTCACCTGACCGGCCGACCCGAGCAATCCCACAACGCTTGAAATGAAAATCAATCGCCCCCGCTTGGCACGCACCATGGACTTAGCTGCACGGCGAGCCACTTTGATGGCCCCAGCCAAGTTCGTTTGAAGCACAGCGTCAATGTCGTCATCAGACATCCGCAAGACGAGCCCATCGCGCGTGACACCAGCGTTGGCCACTGCCACAGTCACGGGGCCGAGTGCGGCTTCAACCGTGTCGAATGCGGCGTCAACACTCGTCGAGTCGGTGACTTCGCACAGGACAGGAAAGAAACCAGCAGCCTTCAGCACTGCCTCATCTGATGCCGACCGGTGAGCGGCGGCAACCTGGTAGCCCGCAGCCTTAAAAGCGGTGGCAATAGCAAACCCGATTCCTCGGGAAGCCCCGGTGACCAGCACGACATCGGACATGGTGCCCAACCGTACTGACCATGCAGTCGCGAGAAGTCCACCAGGCGCGTACCGTTGAGGTATGTCGCGCTTTCAGCAGCCTGAGCCCGTGCAAACCGTCACGTCTGTGCCGGTGTCTGCGGCCCAAGACCGTGCGTTCAGGCAGCGCGCTTACCTCATCAGCATGTCACTTCGGGTTGCGTGCTTTCTTGCTGCCATCTTCATACCCGCTCCGATGCCGGTGCGGCTGGTACTCATCGGCGGTGCGATTCTGTTGCCATATTTTGCGGTCGTCGTGGCGAATGCAACACGCCGACGCAATGACAGCGCTCCGCAATCCTTAGGGTCACACCATGGTGACCGACCCGAACTCAACTAACGCGGTTCAGGAGCGGTCCCGGCTGAAACCGTCGGACTTCGCATTCTTTAA
>RGCY01000006.1 GCA_009918865.1 Actinomycetota bacterium | reverse complement strand
CTCAATCAGCGATGGCGAATTCCTGGTGCTGGTGGGGCCGTCTGGGTGCGGAAAGACCACCGCACTGCGCATGATTGCTGGCCTCGAACAAATCACCGCAGGAGACCTGCGCATCGGCGAGAAGATTGTGAACAACGTCAACCCCCGAGACCGGGATATCGCCATGGTGTTCCAAAGCTACGCCCTTTACCCACACTTGAACGTTGGAAGCAACATCGGCTTTGGTTTGGAACTGCGCAAGGTTGCCAAAGACAAGGTGCGTGACAGTGTGTCGTCGGTTGCGCGCACCCTTGACCTAACAACGATGCTCAACCGCAAACCCAAGCAACTGTCGGGTGGGCAACGTCAACGTGTCGCCATGGGGCGCGCAATCGTTCGTGAGCCAGAGGTCTTCCTTATGGATGAACCGCTGTCCAACCTCGATGCAAAACTACGTGTGCAAATGCGCGCTGAGATTTCCACTCTGCAACGCCGGCTTGGAACCACCACTATCTACGTGACTCACGATCAAATCGAAGCAATGACTATGGGTGACCGCGTGGCCGTGATGCGACTTGGTGAACTGCAGCAGGTGGATTCTCCAACTGAGCTCTACCAAAACCCGGCAAACATCTTTGTTGCGGGCTTTATTGGAACCCCTCCAATGACGATGTTCCATGCCCACTTCGCCCTCGAAGGCGATGCAGCCACGTTGACAATTGGCAAAGCCGCCTCACAGCAAATTGCGCTTCCAAGCGTGGTGCTTGCACGTCGTCCGGGCTTGCGTCAGTTCAACGGACAGGACATCGTGGTTGGTGTGCGTTCAGAAGACCTTTACCTCGAAACCGATGGCAAGTCGCCAATCGTGGTTGAGTCTGAACTCGTGGAATCGCTTGGGTCAAGCAAGCATGTTCACTTCCTCATTGATGCCATGCCGGTGAGTGAAGACCTGCTTGGTGGCGGTGTTCCTGATCCAGAAGACATCGCTCGCCTTGGCACTGACGATGGCACTCGCGGCGTCGCGGCGCTCGGACCACGCGCCCAAGTGCGAGCAGGAGAGCGCTTGACCCTCGGTGTTGATTCAGAGCAGTTGCACTTCTTCTCACCCGAAACCGGGATAGCAATTCGCGACTAGTTATCAAAGAGCAAACGACCCGGCTGTCCCATGACACCGGGTCGTTTGCTTTTCGGCTGAGAAGCCAACATTCATCGTGACCCACAGCCGCGATACTCACAATGCACCAGCCCGTCAGGGCGCGAGGCAAGCCCGTGCGAGTGTGGTTGCTTGCGATGCTCGAGAATGGTCGGGTGACTGACGGCCCACTCATCGTCCAGAGCGACAAGACGCTGCTGTTGGAGACCGCTCATCCATTGAGTGGGGAATGCCGTCGTGCGATTGCAGCGTTTGCAGAACTCGAACGCGCTCCTGAACACATTCACACGTATCGACTGTCACCACTCGGCTTATGGAACGCCCGTGCAGCCGGGCACGATGCAGAAAGTGTCATCGATACCCTCCTGCGATATTCACGATTCCCCATTGGGCACGCCCTGTTGGTGGACATTGCAGAAACCATGGGGCGCTACGGGCGCATGCAACTGCTCTCGCATCCGGCCCATGGTCTTGTGTTGCATGCAACTGACAAAGCAGTGCTGGAAGAAGTGCTCCGTGCGCCCAAGATCAAACCTATGGTTGGCGCACGGATAGACCTAGAGACAGTTCTCGTCCACCCCAGTGAGCGAGGCAACATCAAGCAGCAGTTGATTCGCCTTGGCTGGCCCGCCGAGGACCTAGCAGGCTACGTTGATGGCGAGAGTCACCCCGTGGGGCTGCGCGAAGACGGTTGGAACCTTCGGAGTTACCAGTCAGAGGCGGTTGAGACTTTTTTGCACGGTGGTTCCGGCGTTGTCGTGCTCCCATGTGGGGCAGGAAAGACGATTGTGGGTGCCGCCGCAGTCGCGCAATTGCAGGTAACTTCGCTCATTCTCGTGACCAACACTGTTTCCGCTCATCAATGGCGGCAGGAATTGCTCACGCGCACAACCCTCACTGAAGAGGAAATCGGCGAATACTCAGGTACGCGCAAAGAAATCAGACCCATCACCATCGCGACTTATCAAGTGTTGACTACGAAACGCAAAGGCGTGTACGCCCACCTCGAGTTGTTTGATGCACGCGATTGGGGCCTAGTTGTTTACGATGAAGTCCACTTACTTCCGGCTCCGGTTTTCCGCTACACCGCAGGCATCCAGGCGCGTCGTAGGCTCGGACTCACTGCAACTCTGGTGCGTGAAGACGGCTTAGAAGATGAGGTGTTCTCGCTCATCGGCCCAAAACGCTACGACGCCCCCTGGAAAGACCTTGAAAAACAAGGCTGGATTGCACCTGCACAATGCATCGAAGTCCGCGTGACTATGCCTGAACCTGAACGTTTTGCTTATGCGACTGCAGAGCAAGATGAAAAGTATCGGACGGCCTCATGCACCGCAGCGAAACTTCCTGTGATTCGCGCTCTTGCGCAACAGCACACAGATGAGCGAGTGCTCGTGATCGGTCAATACTTGGATCAACTTGCAGAACTTGGTGAACTGCTAGCGGCGCCGGTGGTAACCGGAGCGACTTCCGTGAAGGAGCGTGAACGCTTGTTCCAGGAATTTCGCGAGGGAACTCTGACGCGACTAGTGGTCTCCAAGGTTGCAAACTTCAGCCTAGATCTGCCCGAAGCGTCAGTGGCAATTCAGGTTTCAGGAACTTTCGGGTCACGTCAGGAAGAAGCACAGCGACTTGGTCGCATCCTTCGGCCCAAATCAGACAAGCGCACTGCGCGCTTCTACTCAGTAGTGACGCGAGACAGCGTTGACCAAGATTTCGCTGCGCACCGCCAAAGGTTTCTTACCGAACAGGGATATTCATACGAGATTCGCGATGCGGAAGATGTTTTGGCTGCAGGTCCGGAGCAGTAATCATCAATTCCTCGCCAGTGTTGCGCGCCGCTGGTGACCGCCATGCCAACGAGGCAGCAAGACGCTCGAACCACTTTCGTCCAGAGCAACTCGTGGAATTGAGCTAAGAGCGTAGGAAACATGAGTGTGGGGGCGCTGACCGAAGTCAACGCCCCCACCCACAGGTTGTCGGTAGGACTAGAAGTCCATCCCTCCCATGTCTCCGCCGCCAGCCGGGGCAGCCGGGGTCTTCTCCGGCTTGTCGGCAATGACTGCTTCGGTGGTGAGGAACAGTGCCGCGATGGATGCTGCGTTCTGCAGCGCGGAACGCGTCACTTTGGCGGGGTCGATAATGCCGGTGGCAATCATGTTGACGTATTCGCCGTTGGCCGCGTTGAGGCCGAAGCCAGGCTCTAGGTTGCGAACCTTTTCAACGACAACTCCACCCTCAAGGCCGGCATTGACTGCAATCTGCTTCAGCGGAGCTTCGACTGCAACCTTGAC
Organism: Actinomycetota bacterium; assembly: GCA_009918865.1. Classification (GTDB taxonomy): domain Bacteria; phylum Actinomycetota; class Actinomycetes; order S36-B12; family UBA5976; genus RFTO01. Next base: position 17,226 of record RGCY01000006.1, on the reverse strand, counting down.
GATTTGGGCGCCAGTTGCTTCGTCGCCTTCAAGTGTCAGAGTGCTGAACACCTTGTGGCTTGCCTGCAACAGCGCAACGCCACCACCGGCAACGATGCCCTCTTCCACGGCAGCCTTGGCGTTGCGGACAGCATCTTCAATGCGGTGCTTGCGCTCCTTGAGTTCAACCTCAGTTGCAGCACCCGCCTTGATGACTGCAACCCCACCGGCCAACTTCGCCAGGCGCTCCTGCAACTTCTCGCGGTCGTAGTCCGAGTCGGTCTTGTCGATTTCTGCACGGATTTGGTTGACGCGGCCGGCAATCTGATCCGCATCGCCAGCACCCTCAACGATGGTGGTTTCGTCCTTGGTGATGACAACCTTGCGAGCACGGCCGAGAAGTTCCAGGCCGGTGTTCTCGAGTTTCAGACCGACCTCTTCGCTAATGACCTGGCCACCAGTGAGAATGGCAATGTCTTGCAGCATGGCCTTGCGACGGTCTCCAAAACCGGGTGCCTTCACCGCAGCGGAGCGGAATGTGCCCCGGATCTTGTTCACGACGAGTGTCGCCAGGGCTTCGCCTTCAACATCTTCAGCGATGATGGCCAATGGCTTACCAGACTGCATCACCTTCTCAAGAATCGGCAGCAGGTCCTTGACATTGGAGATCTTGGAGTTCGCAATGAGGATGTACGGATCTTCAAGAACGGCTTCCATGCGCTCGGTGTCGGTGACGAAGTAAGGCGAGATGTAGCCCTTGTCAAAGCGCATACCCTCAGTCAATTCCAACTCAAGACCAAAGGTGTTGCTTTCTTCGACGGTGATGACACCTTCTTTGCCAACCTTGTCCATCGCCTCAGCGATCATTTCGCCGATTTGAGTGTCCGCGGCAGAGATTGACGCAGTGGCAGCGATTTGCTCTTTGGTTTCAACTTCTTTGGCCATTGCCAGAAGTTCCGAACTCACAGCTGCGACTGCCTTTTCGATGCCGCGCTTCAGCGACATCGGGTTTGCGCCTGCAGCGACATTGCGTAGACCTTCGCGAACCATGGCTTGCGCCAAAACGGTCGCCGTCGTGGTGCCGTCGCCAGCCACGTCATCAGTCTTTTTCGCAACTTCCTTAACGAGTTCCGCACCGATCTTCTCGTACGGGTCGTCCAGTTCAATTTCCTTCGCAATCGAAACGCCGTCGTTGGTGATTGTGGGCGCACCCCACTTCTTCTCCAGCACGACATTGCGACCCTTTGGGCCGAGGGTGACCTTGACTGCGTCGGCCAAGGTGTTCATACCGCGCTCAAGCGCGCGGCGGGCGTTCTCATCAAACGCGATGATTTTTGCCATGACTTGTGGTCCTCCGTGGAACACGTTCGGGGTTGATTCAGACACCATCCGCGACGGACCTCACGTGATGCAAGGCGTGACGTCTGATCAGACCCAGGTTTGTGGCACTCAGGGGTGCCGAGTGCTAAGCGTATTGTTGGCACTCAACCGGCAAGAGTGCAAATCGGGGGTCCCCTGACGTCGCAATTGGGGCCCAGAGATTGACCGTCCTGAGCATCGAATCAATGACCGCCGCCCTACCTCGGGCCAAGAACAAGGAGCGAGAACTACCCCACGCTGCGTTGCGCGGTGCGCGCTTGGTGGCGAGCATGGCGTAAACGGGAGAGACGCTTGACCAAGATTGGGTCGTAGGCCAGAGCGCGAGCGTCATCGAGTAGTGCCCCTAGCACCTGGTGGTAGTGCGCTGGCGTCATGTCGAAACGCTCGCGGATGAACTGCTCTTTGGCTCCAGAAAAGCGCCACCATTCACGCTCAAAGTCCAGGATTGACGCTTCTAGGGCGGTCAAACCCACGGCTGCTGCCATGGCTTGAGCATCATGGATGGCGGCCGTTCCGTCTACCGAATGCATGCCGTCAGCGGGCCCCACCAGCCCTGCGTTGCCGGAAACTGGGGTGCTATTTGCTGTCTGGGCTGCGGCGGCGGAATCCATGGCGGAAGTCTAGCGGCGAATTACAACCGTGTCATTAGTCCGGAGCCATGTTGGACGTGGGTCAAGCCCCGATGCTTTGGTTCAAGGCACCCCGGTGGGGTCCGAGATTTGTGAGACTTTCTGGACGCATTGGGGCAAAAGAAATCGCCCGGGGTGACTAGCCAACCGGGACCCTTTAGTGCCAAGATATGTCCTGCGTCGCACCGGCGCGTAGATAGACCAAATTGGGAAGGGCCCTAGCATGAACATCGGACACCGTGCTCGCCTCGTTGCGGGCGTCGTAGTCGGACTGGTGGTGGCCGGCGGAAGCGCCTACGCGACCACTGTCGACACTTCAGGCACTGAGACTGCTGCCTGCATCACTCCCTCGAAGTACATCCGCGTGCTGAGCGACGGTGCTGAATGCCGTCGTCGCGAGACCGCGATTTCTTTGCCTTCGATGGACACAGTTGACGCGCTGTCTGGCGCAATCAACGAAAACTCGGACATGTTGGATGAAACTGCCAGCACGTTGGAGCAGGCCACCAGCGACATCGCTGACCTGCAGGATCTGACGAACGACAATGGCGCGAACATCTTCAACCTGCAAGGCGACTTTGCAAACGAAGTTGACCGTGCTACCTCTGCAGAAGCAGAACTCGCCGCGAACTTCGACAACTACTACACCATTGACGACGTTGACGGTGCCCTCGGTGGCATCTACGACGGCTTCAGTGCTGTCTACGACGAACTGTCGAACCGCGTCACTGGTGACGACGTTGCCATTGGCTTCGCCGACATCCAGGGTCAGCTTGAGTTGATCAACTCAGCTCTCGACCAGGCTGGCACTGACCTCAGCAACGCCGTTGACGAACTCAACAACAGCATCGGCGCGTTGATTGTTTCAACGTCCACGCTGAGCGACCGCGCAGATGCTGCGGACGCATTCGCTGCTGACGTCGCTGCAAGCATGAGCGGCTTCCAGTCGCAGGTTGACACGTTGACGACCGGTCAGGCTGCAGTTGCCGCTTCGGCAAGTGCAAACGCTGACGCAATCACCAGCCTGACGGCCAGTGTTGCCAGCGCCTTCGCCGACCGTGACGCAACCATCGCGGCATTGACTGCACGCGTGACGGCGCTCGAAGCTGCAGTTGCAGCATTGACGCCGGCCCCGTGATCTAGTCACTAGACACAAAGAAAACCCGCCCCGGTTTACCGGGGCGGGTTTTCTACTTTCGGTAGGTCTGTCTAGTCGGGGTAACTCAGTGTGACCACAAACCCCGGATTAGAAATGTTGTCGAGGTCCACATTCAAAACCGCACTCCGTTGAACGCGATGAACATCAAAGGCACTCCGGAGGCATCCAACAATGATGTCTCAACAGGTTGCGTAACCAGCAGGTCGCAGAACGATGTCCCGAGACCTCACAGAGAGCCGACGAGGGGACTTGAACCCCTAACCGCCCGATTACAAGTCGGGTGCGCTACCAGTTGCGCCACGTCGGCAGTGTGTCAACACACTCGTCATCTAAGTCAGTCACGTTGACTGACCCATTCTGCTCAGTGGTGAAGTGATCACCACGGTGCGAAGACAGAGGAAGAGTCTAGCCGCGCCGGTTTGTGGCGCTCGCAATACGGGAACAACCAAGGTGTGACCAGCAAAGTCCTTGTCGTGGCCAATCGGCTCCCGGTGGAATTCCAGGAGAGCGATGGCGGCGGCACATGGACTCGCTCGCCGGGGGGTCTTGTCACTGCCCTAGACAGTGCATTAAGTCGGCATGCGTGCACGTGGATTGGTTGGAGTGGTCGCGCTTGTGATGAGGAAGGCCCAGCGTTAGAGATTCCGCAGCGGTTACACGAGTGCGAGTTGCTCGAAGTCCCGCTCACTGCTGAAGAGGTGAGCAGCCACTATGAAGGTTTCTGTAATGCGACGTTATGGCCGCTGTATCACGACGCTGTGGCACCCGTTGTTTACAGTCGAAGCACTTTCCACACCTACGAAGCAGTGAACCGACGGTTCTGCGACATCGTGGCATCTGAGGCACCGCGTGATGCCACTGTGTGGGTGCACGACTACCAACTTCAGTTACTTCCCCAGATGCTGCGGCGGTTACGACCGGATGTGCGGATTGGTTTCTTCCTTCACATTCCATTTCCACCGCCAGAGTTATTCGGTCGACTGCCGTGGCGAACACAGATTCTGAACGGTCTGCTCGGCGCTGACTTGATTGGATTTCAAACTGCGGATGCCTTGGAGAACTTCCTCGCGAGCGTTAATGCACTGACACCGGCCACGGCTGCAGATGGTTTCATCAGCGTTCCAGGCAACGGGAATGAAAACCCAAGAACAGTCACGGTAGGCGCTTTCCCAATCTCCATTGACATCGATCACATTGGCGCTCTGGCAACCACAGATGAGATTCGAAACCTCGCAGGGCAAGTGCGCAGCGACTTGGGAGATCCACGCACGTTGCTGTTGGGGGTGGACCGACTCGACTACACCAAGGGCATTGAACTTCGGCTGAAAGCCATCGTGGAACTTTTCGAAGAGGGAGCGCTTAATCCTTATGAAACCGTGTTCCTTCAAATCGCTAGCCCCAGTCGTCAAAATGTTGAGCAATACCAGCGCATCCGCGAACAAGTTGAAGGCGCAATTGGACGGGCGGTTGGCGATCTGAGTCGACTTGGAACGAGTCCAATTCAGTACATGTATCAAACGATGCCTTCAGATGACCTGGTTGCTTTCTATATGGCCGCCGATGTGATGCTCGTGACCCCATTGCGCGATGGCATGAACTTGGTCGCTAAGGAATATGTGGCGTCGCGCATCGGAGACGATGGCGCGCTAGTGCTTAGTGAGTTCGCAGGTGCAGGTCGTGAACTGCGAGATGCCTGGCTCATCAACCCTTACGACACGGACGGTCTGAAGCGAGCAATCTTGCGAGCAGTCCGCGCCTCGAAGACCGAGAAGGCGCGTCGGATGTCATCCCTGCGGCAAGCCGTGGTGCGCCACGATGTGCAGCGTTGGTCAGAGGAGTTCCTGTCGATTCTCAACGCAGCAGACCAACAGGAAATCATTGACTTGCGAGAGCGGGCGGGCCTACCGCTGTGACACCAGAGCTGACTGACGCATTGCGACAGCTCGCGCGTGCGCCTTCCATCTTGGTTGGGTGTGACTATGACGGCACCATCGCGCCCATCGTGGACGACCCAACACATGCCGCACCGCTTCCGGAATCAGTGGTTGCACTGCGCGACTTGGCAAGCCTTTCGCATACCACTGTGGCGGTGGTATCCATCTCGTGGGTAGCCATGGCTCTGAATTTGATGCTGATTTCTTGAGCGATTTGGAGCCAGCATTGGCTCAACGTCTGCGAGAAGTGACTGCGGTGATTGATGGGCTGGTGACTGGAACTCCGGGCGTGCTGATTGAACACAAACCTGCGAGCGTGGCAGTGCACCTTCGGCGCTGTTCTTCAGGTGACTCCACGAGGCTCGCCACGCGTTTGCTGACCGGTCCAGCGACGTTGCCTGGGGTGTATGTGACCTACGGCAAGGCGGTCTTGGAGTTTGCTGTGGTTCGTATGGATAAAGGCCATGCGTTTCAAGCTTTGCGAGCTGGGCATGGTGCGGCCGCCGCCATGTTCATCGGCGATGACGTCACTGATGAAAGTGTGTTTGAGTCATTGAGTGGTCCGGACTTAGCAATCAAAGTTGGTCCGGGCCAAACCGCGGCTACGCATCGGGTGGACGACCCAATTGATGCTGCGCGGGTGTTTGCCACACTGGCAGAAGAACGCCGCACATGGCTCGCCGGAGCTGACAGCACGCCAATTGAAGACCACGGGCTGCTCTCGGACGGCACCACGTTGGCGCTGTTAACCCCAAACGGTCGAATTGCATGGTTCTGTCACCCAGGTGTCGACGCCCCGGCAGTGTTCGCGGAACTCCTCGGTGGGGAAACTGCGGGTCATCTGACAATTTCACCGGTCTCGGACACCCCGCCCCTATCGCAGACTTATGTGCCGGACACGATGACAATCGCGACGCGTTGGGCGGGTGTCACGGTGACCGACTATCTCGACCGAAGTGACACCCCAGCCCACACCGGCGCAGTCACAACTGCAACCACTCGGCTAGTGCGCGCAGTGCAAGCGCGCGTGCCAGTGCGAATTGTCTTTGCTCCCCGACCGGAGTTTGGCCAAGTCGCGGTGAGACTGGAGGTGACCGCTGAAGGCGTGCGCGTCATGGGTGGGGCAGAGCCAATCGTGCTGCGTTGCCCGGAAGCAACCTGGGAGATTTCACATGATGGGGTTCACGAAACCGCTCTTGGAACATTGACCCCCACTGCGCAGCTACGCGAGTTCACTGTGGAACTTCGCACCGGCAGCGATGACCTTTCGATGCACCGCCTGCCCGAGTCGCAGCGACGTTCAATGACTGAAGATCATTGGCGAGATTGGGTTGCCAGACTCAGTGTGCCCGAACACCATCACGAACATGTGACACGGTCGGCACTGACCCTGAAAGCGTTGTGCCAAGAACGCACCGGCGCCATTCTCGCGGCAGTGACCACCAGCCTTCCCGAAGGTCTGGGCGGCGTTCGCAACTGGGACTACCGATATTGCTGGCTACGGGATGCGGCACTAGCGGCGCAAGTTCTCGTCGCGCTGGGTAGCACTGAAGAAGCGCAAGCATTCTTGCTTTGGTTACACATCGTGATTGCTGGAGCGGCCGCCCCGGAGCGCGTGCACCCGCTCTACACAGTGCACGGCACACCACTGGGTTCTGAGGCCGTAGTTGATGTGCTCCCCGGATATGCCGGTTCCCGACCTGTGCGCGTGGGCAATGCCGCGCAGGGTCAGGTGCAACTTGATGTGTTTGGGCCAATTGTGGATTTGATTGCTGATCTTGTGCGAGTGCGTGGTCGTGCAACGGATGATGACCTCTGGCTCACTCGCGCATGTGTTCGTGCAGTTGCCACACGGTGGAGAGAACCAGACCACGGAATCTGGGAAATTCGTGACCGGCCTCGTCACCACGTGCATAGCAAGGTTATGTGCTGGCTTGCGGTGATGCGCGGCATCGAAGTGATGGAGTCGGTGGGGCAACCTCAACCAGAGTGGGTTGCTCTGCGCGATGACATCGCCGCCGACGTGTTGGAACACGGATGGTTTGAACCTTTGCAATCGTTCGTCTGCGCGTATGACCGCCCGGAATTGGATGCTGCTGCCCTCCACGTGGCATTAACCGGTCTGCTTCCACACGACGACCCACGTTTGGTGTCAACTGTTGAAGCCGTGGAAGCCGCGCTGCGAGTGGGGCCGACGGTGCTGCGCTATCGATATGACGATGGGTTGCCCGGGCGCGAAGGCGGGATGACCATCTGCACAACCTGGTTGATTGAGTGCTACCTGCGCGCGGGGCTACGTGACGAAGCGGAGGAACTTCTTCGGCAGGTGCTTGCGTGTTGCGGCCGGACTGGGTTGCTATCCGAACAGTGGGATCCGCACAGCGGACGTGGGCTCGGCAACCATCCGCAGGCTTACAGTCATATTGGAGTCATCCGAGCAGCGCTGGCTCTCGATGGCATCTTTCTCAGCGCCCGGTAGCCTGACCACCGACTGCGGTGAAGGAGGGTGCATGGCGACGGTTCAGTTTGTTGGGGCGAGCCGCACCTACCCGAAGCAGCCAGCACCTGCAGTTGCCCCATTGACAATGTCGGTCAACTCAGGTGAGTTGGTCGCCATCGTCGGCCCTTCTGGCTCAGGAAAATCGACAACATTGCGCATGTTGGCTGGACTTGAACCTTGTGACACCGGTGATGTGCACATTGGCACACGCGAAGTCACTACTTTGCAAACTCGCGAACGCAATGTGGCAATGGTGTTTCAAACATTCGCTTTGTATCCGCACATGAGTGTGGCCGAGAACATGGCTTTCGCACTGAAGATGACGAAGATGCCAGCTGAGGAAATCAAGCAGCGAGTGTTGCGTGCCGCGGAAATGCTTGACCTCATGGATGTTCTGAACCGACTTCCGAAAACTCTTTCCGGTGGGCAACGTCAACGCGTTGCCATGGGGCGTGCAGTCGTGCGCGAACCAGATGTGTTTTTGATGGATGAGCCATTGTCGAATTTGGATGCGCAGCTGCGTCAACAAATGCGCATTGAAATCATGGAACTCCAGCGACGACTCAATGCAACCATGCTCTACGTGACTCACGATCAAACAGAGGCCATGACGATGGGTGACCGGGTTGCCGTCTTTGACCGCGGAGTGCTGCAGCAGTTTGACACTCCGGAAGCGGTGTATGACCGACCTGCAAGCCTTTTTGTTGCCACCTTCATTGGCATCCCACGCATGAACACTGTGCCCGTGAGAATCAGCGGCGGTCGAGCCCAGTTGGGTCGCACGTGGCTTGCGGTGTCGGAAAACATTGCAGACACGGATTCGGCGGTGTTAGGAGTGCGTCCGGAGGACCTACGCCTTGACACCGAATCTGAACTTCGCATGCAGGTGACACGGGTCGAAATCCCAGGTGCTGACACTCTTGTGCACGGAAACTTCATCGGTTCTGAGGCAACGTGGACGATGCGACTTGGCGCAAGAGCCGGTGTGGTTCCCGGAGATGAACTTGGTATCACGGTTGATCCACTTCGCGTGCACGTGTTTGCCGAAGGCTCTGGTGCTCGCCTGAACTAGTGGTCAGGAACGCTTGGCTGCACTTGCTCGTGCACGTGATGCTTCATACAAAGCAATGCTGGTTGCCACTGATGCGTTCAACGATTCGGTGGCGGAGGTAATGTCAATCCGAGCGACGACATCGCAAGTTTGACGCACTAATCGCGAGAGACCAGCACCCTCAGAACCCACCACGATGACCACAGGACCATCGAAGAACTCTGCTGCGGCCTCAGCAAGGGACTGTGCGCCATCGCCGGCTAGACCGACAACGAAACAGCCGGCCTCCTGCGCCTCTTTCAGAGCACGCACCAGATTGGTCACCTGTGACACTGGAACCCGTGCAGCCGCACCAGCACTGGTTTTCCACGCTGAGGCAGTAACGCCGGCGGCGCGACGTTCCGGAATTGCGACGCCTGTTGCGCCGAAGGCGGCGGCCGAACGGATTACTGCGCCTAAGTTGCGTGGGTCGGTGAGACCATCAACAGCGACGACCAGGGTACGACCACCGGATAGCAAAGTTGAGAATTCGCGATAGGTATAAGCAGGCACACGCGCGGCAACACCCTGATGAGCCATGTGCGATGTCATGCGGTCAAGGTCGGTGCGTGAAACCTCAAGGAGTTGCAACCGGCGCGTTCGACATTCCTGCACGATTGCGCGCACACGATCGTCAGCGTCTAATCCGGATTGCACATAGACAACATCGGCCGGCACACCTGCTTGCAACGCTTCCGAAACTGCATTGCGACCACTAATGACTTCCGCGGTGGGCTTACGCGGACCGGTCGCCCGACTTCCGCGACCTGCGGTTGTTGACGCGCGGCTTGTGGAAGCTGAGCGACCACCCGAAGTCGTGCGAGTGACCCGACCACCTGTGCTCTTGCTCGCAACTTTGCCACTGCGAGTGGCGGCTGCACCGGCTCCACGACCAACGCTCTTAGCGGCCTTTTGCGCTCGAGCCTTTGCCTTTGCGGCTGGGTGATAAGGGCGGTCTTCTGCCTTTGGAGTCGGACCCTTGCCAGTCAACTTCGCTTTGCCTTTGCCACCCGAACCGACCGAACGGGGCTTCTTTGGGCCGCTCTTGGCACCACGACGTGATGAGTTGCCTGCCACGGTCATCGACCTGCTCTCTCGGATAGGGACCAGCGAGCACCATCAGCGGTGTCTTCGATTTCAATGCCTATGCCAGCAAGACTGTCACGGATTTCATCGGCACGTGCCCAGTTCTTCTCGGCACGCGCATGTTCGCGCTGTGCAAGTTGCGCAGATACCAGCGCGTCTAGCGCCGCATCCGCGTGTGGGCGGGTTCCGCCTTTGCTCTTCCAGTGTGCTGCATCTGGGTTGCATCCCAAAACATCCAGCATCGCGCGCACATCGTCCGCCCGTGCTGCAGCGGAAGCCGCATCGTGAGCGTTCAGACTCTGCTGCCCCTGCGAAACATAGCTAAACAAAATTGCTAAGGCTGCCGGAACTGCTAGGTCATCGTTCATCGCGGCAGCAAAATCAGCCGGTACTTCGGCGGACGTTTCGTGCGTGCCAGCACGTGAAAGGAAAGCCTCAACTCGACGAAAGGCCACGGCTGATTCTTCAAGTGATTCAAATGAGAACTCAATCGTGCTGCGGTAGTGCGCACTCACGAGGTACCACCGCAATTCAATGGGTCGCACTCGTTTGCACACCTCTGTGACAAATAATGAGTTGCCCAAGCTCTTGCTCATCTTTTCGCCAGCGGTGGTGACCCAGGCATTGTGTAACCAGTAACTGGCAAAGTCCGAGCCTGCACACTTCGACTGCGCGATTTCGTTTTCGTGGTGTGGGAAAATCAAATCAATTCCGCCACCGTGAATGTCGAATCCGTCACCCAAGTAATACTCAGCCATCGCTGAGCATTCAAGATGCCAACCTGGACGACCCGAACCCCATGGGGTGGGCCATGCAGGTTCACCGGGCTTTGCAGATTTCCATAACGCGAAATCTCGTGGGTCTCGCTTGCGATCTACAAAGTCACTATCCCCTGCTGGCTGCATGTCTGCCGGACGCTGACCCGAGAGGGCGCCGTAATCGGCAAACGATCCAACGCTGAAATAGACATCTCCGCCAGCGGCATATGCATGTCCGCTGTCAATCAAGCGCTGCATCAACTCAATCATCTGCGTGATGTGTCCGGTGGCCCGAGGCTCAACAGTTGGGGGCACACAACCAAGCAAGTCGTACGCGCGAGCAAATGCACGTTCATAATCGGCGGCAACTGCCCACCAAGGACGGGCTTCGTGGAGAGCTTTGTGCAAAATCTTGTCGTCAATGTCAGTCACATTGCGCACCAAAGTGACATCGAAACCAGACGCTCTCAGCCAGCGCACCAGCACATCAAAGGCGACGCCACTGCGCACATGTCCAATGTGTGGTTGGGCTTGCACCGTAGCGCCACACACATACATCGACACTTCTCCCGGAACGCGCGGCACGAAATCGCGCAGTGAACGCGTTGCCGTGTCATACAGACGCAGATTCATCGCGCATCTCCTCTTTCAATCAACACCATCGCGGTCGCTGCGATGCCCTCTCCGCGACCTGTGAACCCAAGCCCATCTGTGGTTGTGGCGCTGATGAACACTGGCACGCCCACTACGGAGGTGAGCAATTCTTGTGCCTCTTCCCTGCGGCGCGCGAATCGTGGCTGGTTCCCGATGATTTGCACTTGGGCACTTGTGGGCACCCAACCTGCATCAGCAAGTAGTTGCATTGAGTGCCGCAGCAGTTGCACACTCGAAGCACCTTTCCACTCTGGTCGATCCGTTCCGAATTGCGCCCCAAGGTCGCCAAGCCCCGCGGCACTGAGGAACGCATCTGCCAGAGCATGAATCGCAGCGTCGCCATCGGAGTGACCAACCAACGCCGGATGATTCGGCCAGATGAGTCCGGCGAGAGCCAGTTCACCTGACGTGCCAAAAGCGTGGGTGTCAGAGGCAAATCCTGCGCGCGAATATCCTCCACGATGGCTGCCACGCAGATCTTCGGCAGTCGTGATTTTAAGATTGTGAGCATCGCCATCGACCACCACGACAGCAGTCCCGAGCCCAGCAACCAAGGTGACATCGTCGGTGGCCGCGCTCAACCCAGCTGCGCTTGCGCTCGCATAGGCATCACGAATCACGGAAGCGCGAAAGCCCTGCGGAGTTTGCGCCCGTGCGAATTCAGAACGGTCAAGGTGTTCTGTGACCACTCCGTCGATGACACGCTTCAGGCTGTCGGTCACTGGCTCCACAGGGACAACCGCATCAGCGCCTCCGGCGAGAGCATCCAGAACGCGATTGATGACTGCGACTGGTGTGAATGGTCTGGCGGCGTCGTGCACCAGAATGACGTCAGCATCGTTGGGAACGTGCGCTAGCGCCTGGGCAATCGATTCACTCCGGGTGGCGCCACCCGTCACCACCAACACAGTTGTCGATGTTGGCCTCTCGATTATCGATTCGAGAATTTTGATGAATGTGGATTCAAAACCTGTGGGGGCTGTGACGATGATGGTGTCAAAGTCGGCGAACAGGGAAGCGGCCACGGCAACCATAGGCACGCCGTCCACGGGCACAAGCGCCTTCGGAATACCCCAGCCCAGCCGGGAGCCGGAACCGGCTGCGGTGATGATGGCGGCACGTACAGTCACGGAACGGTTCCCCTAGCGGTAAGAGCCGACCATGAACCACACGACTGGGCACATTTTGGTTGCGCCCAGACGGGTCAGGAGGCGAGCACCTCATCGAGACGGGCTTCAGCCTCAGTCTCGTCGGTCTTCTCTGCAAGCTTGACTTCAGAAATCAGAATCTGCTTGGCCTTGGCCAACAAGCGCTTTTCACCGGCAGATAAACCACGGTCCTTCTCACGACGCCACAAATCGCGGACGACCTCCGCCACCTTGATGACATCACCACTGGCCAACTTCTCAAGATTCGCCTTGTAGCGGCGTGACCAGTTAGTCGGTTCCTCGGTGTAGGGCTGGCGTAGCACGCCGTAGACACGGTCCAAGCCTTCTTGGCTGACGACATCGCGAACTCCGACATCTTCGACCTTGTCGACCGGCACTTTGACCGTCAGATCGCCCTGGTGAACCCGAAGAACGAGGTACTCGCGCTTCTCGCCGCGAACCTCACGCATCTCAATATCTAGAATTTGGGCGGCTCCGTGATGTGGGTAAACGACCGTATCGCCAACTTTGAAACCCATGGAAACATGCCCCTTTCAGCCAGAGCCAAGGCTACCACGGCGTGTCACGGCGGTTGTGGGCAGTATGTGACATCCGTCCTAGACTGACAGGCTGTGAAGCCCCTTCAAATGCACCCCTTGAGCCTTGCTAACCGTGCGAGAACCGCCGGTCTTGACCGCGCAACTCGCCGCTCGCGCCTGGCGAAGGCCACCGTGACCCTAGTCCTGACGACCGGATGTGCGGTCGCACTTTCAGGGTGCTGGCAGGGGCAAAATGCTGGTACCTATCAACAGTCCACGCTTGGGGCAACGGGCGACGGCGTGGAAGCGGATACAGCAGACAAGTCCATGGGGATTCGTGGAGCAATCATCATTGCCAACGACAACCAGTTCTCAGTTGTGGCGACACTCGTGAACCGCTCAACACAAGATGATGGCCTTGTCAGCGTGCAGATTCCAGGTGCTCAGGTCAACGCCATCAACCCCCCACTGCTGGTGATGCCCCACTCAACGTTGACCCTGGGGCAAGCGAATTCCGACGTGAAGGTGTTTGGAACCGGGGTGACCTCTGAAGGTAACGGTTTCGTGCCGGTGCGGTTCACTTTTGCAAACGGCGGAGTTATCACAACCCGGCTCTTAGTTCGTGCGCCGGAAGGGATTTGGGCTGGGATTCCGGTTGCCCCAGGGCAGTGACACCACGTCCGATTAGAGGTGGGCTGTCGTCATCTGAGCAGAAGCTCATCAGCCGATGCGAATCGCCAGGGGCAATGGTGCTTTAGGTCTCTGGAACTTCGAGTCGATAGCCAAGGCCGCGCACTGTGAGCAGATACGTTGGATTCGCTGGATCTGGTTCAATTTTCGCGCGGACTCGTTTGACGTGAACGTCTAACGTCTTGCCGTCGCCTACGTAGTTGGTTCCCCAAATGCGGTCAATCAATTGTCCACGCGTGAGCACCCGACCACTGTTGCGCATCAAGAACTCCAGCAGTTCAAATTCCTTTAATGGCAACTGCACAGGCTCGGTGCCGACCGTGACGCTGTGACGCTCAACATCCATGCGAATTGGTCCGACTTCAAGCACTGTGGCCGCTTCATCGGCCACTTCACCACGACGGCGCAACACGGCTCGGATGCGCGCAACTAGTTCGCGAGATGAGTACGGCTTGGTGACGTAGTCGTCAGCGCCAATTTCTAATCCAACAACTTTGTCGATTTCATCATCTTTCGCTGTGACAATGATGATGGGCACATTCGATTTCTCTCGAATGGCTTTGCACACATCTGAGCCTGACATCCCTGGCAGCATCAGGTCGAGTAACACAATGTCTGCGCCGCCGCGGTCAAACTCAGCAAGTCCGGCAACGCCGTCCGCCGCAGTCCCGACTTCGAAACCTTCTTTGCGCAAGAGGTAAACGAGCGCTTCAAGAATGCCCGGTTCGTCCTCAATAACGAGCACTCGCGTCATGAACGTGTCTCTCCATCGGCTCGGGGGCTGACAACTGGCATGTCATCATCCTCGGGTTCATCAATCAAACGCGATGTGTCCAGTCGCGCCGGCAACCGTAAGGTGAACGTTGCACCCTCGCCGACCACGGAAGAGACGATGCAATCACCACCGTGATTCACGCACACGTGCTTGACAATCGCTAGTCCGAGGCCAGTGCCACCGGTTTCCCGGGAGCGTGCCGCATCAACCCTGAAGAATCTTTCGAACAGGCGACTTTGTGCTTCCTCCGGGATGCCGTCGCCTTCATCAGTCACACTGATCTCAATCTTTTCATCTGCGCGTTGAACGTGCACCGTGACTGTGCCCCCGGCTGGTGAGTACCCAACTGCATTGGTGAGGAGATTGCGCAGCGCCATCACAAGTTGTTCACGGTCACCGATGATGGTTAACCCGTGTTCACCGGTGACGCAGAGTCTGATGTTCTTTGCCTGCGCAACCTGCGCGACCGCATCGGTGGCCAGCGCGACAACCACATCAACTTCAAGTTCCCCGATGTCGCGCAACCCTTCATGGGCGAAAAGCGAAAGGTCGAGTAGGTCTCCCACAAGCACTGCGAGCCGCTGGGCTTCTGTCTTCATGCGCTTGGTGAAGTGCTTGACAGCGTCGGAATCATCGGCGGCCTCGGCAACCGCTTCAGCCAGAAGCGACAGCGCGCTCACAGGAGTCTTCAATTCATGGGACACATTCGCAACGAAGTCCCGGCGCACCGCATCTAGCCGTTTGGCTTCTGAAACATCGTCAAAGGTCAAGAGGATTGAGCCGTCTGCAAATGGGGATGCGTGCACGATGAATTCATCGCGTTCCTCACCGCGTTTGCAATCCCATTCCCGGCTACTCGCGGCGCGCGCAACTCGCACATCCTCGATGAATCCGCGCAGGCGAGACGAGCGCAACCTGTCACCGCGCAGCAACCCCAGTGGCACCGCCTGTGCCGAGAGATAAGTCACGCTGCCGTGCTCGTCTACGAGCACGATGATGCCGGGCAACGCTGTGAGCAGTTGCGTAAGTTCAGCCGACACGGGCTTGAGTGTAGGAAAGTGACGATCGGGAAGCGACCTTGCTGCCGCTCACGTGCCGGGAGTTAGCGTGGAATTCACCAACCCGGTGCCACCTATTCACCCTGATGCCGCAGATTGCGAGAAGGCAGTCTTGCCACTGCACATAGCGGACAGCGGCGACACCGGGTCTACCCTGTGATTGTGAGCACCGTGCAGCCGCCCCGTGAGCCCCAACCTGTGGGCGGCAACGTCATTCGCCGGGTTGCTCTGCTCAGCGTTCACACCTCACCGCTTGAACAGCCGGGTTCTGGTGATGCCGGTGGGCTGAATGTCTATGTCTCCCAGACGGCGCGTCATCTAGCCCGCGCAGGTGTGGAAGTTGACATCTTCACTCGGGCAACCTCGTCTGCACTTGAGACAGCGACAACATTGACTCCCGGCGTAACTGTGCAGCACATCGACGCTGGGCCTTATCAATCGCTCCCTAAAGAGGACTTGCCCGCTCAGCTGTGTGCACTCACTGCCGGCGTGCTGCGCGCTGAAAGCTCGCGCCCTGCAGGTTGGTATGACTTGATTCACTCGCACTACTGGCTCAGCGGACATGTTGGGTGGTTGGCGGCCGAACGGTGGCGAGTTCCACTTGTACACACGATGCACACGATGGCGCGTGTTAAGAACAATCATTTGGCGGCGTTGGACGTGCCAGAGCCCACGACTCGCGTGATTGGCGAGCAACAACTCGTGAACATTGCAACGCGTTTGGTTGCGAACACCGATGATGAAGCGCGTGAGCTTGTGGATTTGTATGCCGCCGACCCAGATCGAATCAGGGTGGTGACACCCGGGGTTGATTTGGATGTTTTCTACCCTGGCAGCCGTCCGATGGCACGCACTGCTTTGGGTCTTGCATTAGACGAGAGGATTCTGTTGTTCGTTGGTCGCGTGCAACCACACAAGGCCCCTGACGTTCTCATCAGAGCCGCTGCTGCACTCGTTCACATGCATCCTGCAAGCAAACTGCGAGTTGTTGTGTGTGGCGGCGCCTCCGGCGGCACCGAATACGGTCCGGCTGCATTGCAGGAACTTGCGCGCTCGCTTGGGATTGCCGAGCACGTGACTTTCTTGCCTCCGAAACCGGCGGCGGATTTGGCTTTGCTGTATCGCGCGGCAGACCTCGTCGTGGTTCCTTCGTACTCGGAATCTTTCGGACTCGTCGCGCTGGAGGCGCAGGCTTGCGGCACACCTGTGCTGGCCGCCGCAGTAGGCGGTTTGCGCACTGCAGTAGCCGATGGTGAGTCAGGGGTGTTGGTGCACGGTCATGACGCGCACACGTGGGCGCAAGCAATGTCAGACTTACTGCAACAGCCCGAAGTGCTTATGCGCATGGGGGAGGCTGCTGTGTGGCATGCGGCCGGATTCAGTTGGGCACTCACGACGGAAAAACTTCTTCGCGTCTATGAGGAAACTGTCCGCTCACCAAATTCGGTGCCGACTCTGCTCTAAACTCATGTGCGCAGTCGCGCTTCACTTCTTCACAGCTCACAAGGTGCATCGCGCGACGCACCCCGATGTGCGTTCAGATGCGGAGGAATCACATGTCCAAATACACCCTTGTGCTGGTGCGCCATGGCGAGAGTGAATGGAATGCGAAGAACCTTTTCACCGGCTGGGTTGACGTTGCCTTGAGCCAGCGTGGGTGTGAAGAAGCCGCGCGCGCCGGCGTGATGCTTCAGGCAGCGGATGTCCTGCCAGACATTGTTCACACATCCGTCCTGAAGCGGGCTATCTCCACCGCAAACATCGCGTTAGAGAGTTGTGAACGTCACTGGGTGCCGATTCGGCGTTCCTGGCGTTTGAATGAACGGCACTACGGAGACTTGCAAGGC
>RGCY01000050.1 GCA_009918865.1 Actinomycetota bacterium | reverse complement strand
TAGTAATTCGTGTTGCATGTCGGAGATTGAAGTGTGGGGACCTGAAACGGCCGTGTAGGAACCTTTCCCATTGTCCTTGTAGACGCCGCCGTCGATGCGAGATGTGAAGGTGTCTGTTTTGGCGTTGTAGTCCAAAGTCGGCCCACGGTCGAAAGCTTCAAGGCAGTTGCCTGAGATCGCTGATTCGCTGGAAGTCGGCACGAGATATTTGCCGCAGTCGAGGGCCGCAGCCTTGCTTGCCGGAATACGCGTGTAGCCCGCGACAGTTTGCAGAATCGTCTTTTCGGCATCGGCGTAGATGAGGTCCTTCTCATCAACCGGTTGCAGGCCATCAGGTGTTCCTATTGCAACACCGCGAGTGAGTTGCTCAACCAAAATCATCACGAGACCGTTGCTGGCAGTCGTGCAGTTGCTGTCCGTTCCTTTACAAGCTGGCAGTTGGTCGTATGACGGCGAGTTCGGAAGCTGCTTGATGCTGTTGGTGATGATTGTTTCAACGGCTACTTTCTTTTGAATAGCGTGACCGTTCGAGTAGTTGGTGAATGCCACGCCAATTGTGTAGAACGTCGGTAGCAGCGAAAAAGCGACGAGAAAGATTGTTCCGGGAGCGAAGTACTTGATAGGGATGTTACGTGGAGTGAGCAGCGCATAATCCAAAAGCAAAGTCATCACGGCGATGAATACCGCAATTCCATAAGACTTCAACGGAATTGCGGTCATGATTCCGAAAACTGCGAGAGCGTTGAGCAATCCCAAGCACACCAGTTTGATGATGCGAGCTGGTACGCCAGACAGCCCTGAAACCATCACCTGAAGGAATGAACGCTTCACGGTACTCCTTGGTTTGTGTGATGTTGCCGCAACGTGGGAGAAAACTAGCGAAGTGAATGCGATGAGTGCTAGCCATTAACACCCGAACAATTTGTGGTGAACGCAAGCAGAAGGGGGGAGTCCCGTTTGGGACTCCCCCCTTCTGAGCGAAGTGGGGCTAAATCAGCCCTTCACGCACTTGCCGATGTCGTCCTGAGCCTTCTGGAACGCGGTGCCAGCGTCAACGCGGTCAGCAACTGATGCGTTGAAGATGGACGACCATGCGCCACCAGCGGAGCCCCAGTAGCAACCGACCTGTGGGATGTTCGGCATTGAGATACCGCCCACGCCGGCTGCACCGAACGCCTGAACCAGTGCGTCGGTCACAGGAACGTCACCACGGGCAGGGGCGCGGAAGTTGGAGGCCGCGAGAGCCTTCTGAGCCTTCACACTCGCCATACCCTTGGTTGCGTCAGTGACAAGAGAGGTTGCAAGGTCAGCAACGCCGTGATCGGCTGCGAACTTGGTCACCATGAAGCCCTGCACACCGAGCCACGGCACTGGGGTTGAACCCGATGCGATGGTCGGCACTGCGCTAACAGCAAGCTTCAGCTTCGACTTCTTCAGGTCACCAATCGACCAAGGACCGGTCACCATGAATGGGTTCTTGCTAGCGAAGAACTTGCCGTAGCCGTAGTCCTCGTCACCCTTGTTGAGGAACGTGGTGTCAGCTGCCCAACCGCGGACGATTCCGATGTTGGCCTTCACCTTGTCGCTGTAGAAGATTGGAGTGTTGGCGTCGTCTGCACCGTTGGTGCGCTTGAACGCGCCGCCACCGAGACCGGAAAGCAATGGGTACTCGTGGTAGCCGTTCATCGGCAGGTTAATGCGTGCGCAGCCTGGGATCGGCTTGCCTGCGTCAGCCTTCTTCTTGGTCACGAGGGCCAGACCTGTGTCGCAGATGGTCTTTGACATCGTGCGCAGTTCTTCGAAGGTTGATGGGGCGGTCGGAGCCAACGTGGTGTTGCGAACGAGTGCAACATTTTCCAGCTGGGTCGGAATGCCGTAGAGCGAGCCACCGTAGGTGAACGCATCGAGTGCGTACCCAGGCATGACGGCGCGCGTTGCGGAGCTCAGGGACAGCGGAACGATCCAGCCGTTTGCGGCACCCTGGCCGGTCCAGTCGTGAGGACCAACGATGACGTCCGGAGCGGCGTCTAACTTGACGGTGCCGAGGTCGTCACGAATCGCACCAAAGTCCTTGGTGACGATGCTGACCTTCTGGCCGTTCCATCCAGCGCTGAAGAGCGCCTTCACGGACGGTGTGCGGTTTGAGTCCGCCCAGATGACGATGGTCTTCTTTGCTGCTGCTGCTTGGGCAGCGGGCAGCGTCGCCATGCCGGCGACAACGAGACCGGCGACGAGACCGGCCACTGCCTTGCGGCGGGAAATTGCGAGCATGTGCTCGACCTCCTGTTTTTCAGGTCTACCCAAGCCCACAGCGGGCCGGATGGTGGTGCTGGGTTGTGCGCGGATATCCGCAGGAAACTAGCGCTCCGACGGAAACACACATTTCCCGGGCGAATGATGACCTATGAGCAAACGTTGTGTAAAGGGTTGTGATGTGCAACACCTCAGCATTTCATAGGACTTCTCTGCGAAATAGGAGCCAGCCGGCGTGAAAGCGCTTTCACGCGATGCTCAATGCTCTCAAAATCATCACAGACTGGAATTCGTGCAGATCGGTGCCCCGTGGTTCTTGTGATTGCTGGCTCGCACCCTCAGACTTTGCTCTTACATCCCACTCTCTGGGCGAATCTCAGAGGCAATCTTGGAGGAACAATGTTCAGCCGCCGTAGCCCCCGGTTTGCTGGTGCAATTCGCAAATCTCGACTTTCTGTATTCGCGGCCCTCAGCATTCTTGCTGCGGGTATTGCAGCACCTGCAGCTTTCACAAGTGCTGCGCATGCGGCAGTGCCGGATCGTTTTGTGATTCACGTGCCTGGTGAGGTTCGTGTTTATCCAGATTCTGCAAGCATTTCTTTGGCTTCGCAGGATTCTGATCCCGTTCCTGCTCTTGCGTACGGAACCGACGACTACGGCTGGTTCGGCATTATTGATGTCACTGGTGATCCCGCACCGTGGACAGTGACAGTTCGCACTCAGGGAAGTGAATCTCTGGTCTGGAATGTCAGCGAACAACCAGCCTCAAATGAATGGTGGCTGACTGAAGACGGACGTGTTGCGCCGACTCGTGCACTCGCGACCGGCTACTACCGAATCCACACATCTGCAGACCAAGGCGTGACCACCGTTGCGGTCCAAGGCGGACCCACACTCACGCGCACAGGCTCGGATAACTTCGGACCGTACTTCGATATGCCGGTCACCGAGGACACTCGGAAGTTCTTTGTGCAGTTGCGCTCCGGTGATTCCGCAGTCGGTGGCGTGACAAAACTCGATGCGCGCAAGTTTGGTAATGCCTGGTTTTCGAGTGCATACGACGGTGCACGCACATCGCTTGCTTGGGCGGAGGGCTATGCAGTCATTCATTACAACCGTAGCGGTGAAGATTACGAAGGTTGGGGTATGCACCTGTGGGATGGGTATCGCAACGACGCTGCGCTAGGCGATCCGACGGTCACCTGGGGCACCGCATTTCCGGCATTGGCTAACCAAGATGTCTGGGGTTTGACATTCCGCGTGCCACTTGCCGCGGCTGCCAAGAAGATGGCGTGGATTATTCATAAAGGTAACGACAAATCAGTAGGTGCAGACCAATTCCTCGACATCGCGCAAACAGGCGGTGAGGTTTGGTACACGCAAGGTGACACGGATCAAGATGGAAACGCTGCATTTGCTGCCCCGTTGATTGCAGGGGTTGACGCCGATTTAACTCGCGCCCGGGCGATCTGGCTTGAACGTGGGCTTGTTGCTTGGCCGTATGAAGCCACTGATAGCAGTGCTTTCTACATAGCCTCAGCCGCGAACGGTGGCATTGTCGTTGACGATGAGGGCATCCGTGGCGCTGATGTAGTGAAGCCACTTGAGTACGAGTTCTCATTGTCTGCTGACTACATCTCAGCGCAGCCTTATCTCTCGAACTACAACAGCCTGAAGTTAGACGCATCAGCCAGTGACGTTCGCTCGATGCTGCGTGGGCAAGTTGCCATCGTTGAAGTGAATGCAGGTAATGGTGTCCCAATTCGGGCCACCGGCGTTCAGATCGGACAGGTCCTTGATGACGTGGCCGCAAACGACGCGGCACTGGGTCTGACATGGCAATCAACAACTCCGTCGATTGCAGTATGGGCACCGACTGCGAAGAGCGTTGATTTGCTTCTCTACGGCAACTCAACGACGTCGAAGTTCTCCGCCTTCCGCATGACGGGTAACGACGAAAATGGCGTTTGGTCAATCAAGGGCGCGCCTTCATGGAAGAACAAGTTCTACAAATTCCGCGTGAAGGTATTTGTTCCCTCTGTGGGTGCAGTGGTTGACAATGAAAGCACCGATCCGTATTCGGTGGCATTGTCAACAAACAGCACTCGCACACAGATTGCAAACCTCAACGACGCGTCGACAAAGCCCAAGGGCTGGGATACGTTGACCAAGCCGGCACTCGCCAGCCTTGCTGATTCGTCGATTTACGAGCTGCATGTGCGTGACTTCAGCGTGGCCGACACAACTGTGCCGGTCGCGACGCGCGGAACGTACGGCGCTTTCACGGTGAAGAACAGCAACGGTATGCGTCACCTTGCGTCGTTAGCGCGCGCAGGAATGACACACGTGCATCTGCTTCCGGCATTTGACTTCGCAACTGTGAATGAAGACAAGACGACGTGGAAGTCCGCGGATCCAGATTTCCTTAAGGTGCTTGCGCCTGACTCCGAAGAGCAACAGGCCGAAATCGAATCCATTCGCGGCGAAGACGCGTACAACTGGGGATACGACCCACTGCACTTCACCGCACCAGAAGGGTCATTTGCAAAGAGCCCCAATGGTGTCGGTCGAACCAAAGAGTTCCGCGCGATGGTTCAGGGTCTTTCATCCGTGGGTCTAAGGACAGTGATGGATGTGGTTTACAACCACACCAATGCTGCCGGTCAAGGTGACAAGAGCACATTCGACAAGATTGTGCCCGGCTACTACTACCGTCTCAACAGTGACGGCACAGTCGCAAACAGCACGTGCTGCGCGAACACTGCGACTGAGCGAAAGATGATGGGCAAGTTCGTCCGCGACAGTTTGAGAGTTTGGGCTGTTGATTACAAAGTGGACGGCTTCCGCTTCGACATCATGGGTCACATGCCGAAGGAACTTCTGGAGCAAGTGCGTGCTGACATGGACGCTCTGACTCTGGCCCACGACGGCGTCGATGGAACAAAGATTCTCCTTTACGGTGAAGGCTGGAACTTCGGTGAAGTCGCCTACGACGCACGCTTCGTCCAGGCCACGCAGTCCAACCTGCAACGCACAGGAATCGGAACATTCGATGATCGGGTACGCGATGTCGTTCGCGGTGGCGGACCATTCGACAATGACCCACGCGGTCAAGGCTTCGGCTCCGGTTTGTGCGTCTATCCGAACGACAGTGGGCTGGATTCCGTTGATGGCTGTTCTGCAGCTGTCATGATGACCGACGCCGTGAAGGTTGCACTTTCAGGTGAACTGGCAAGTTCAAACGACGACTACCCGTCCTTCTCATTCACGGATGTCACCGGGTCCGACACGTGGGGCTTTTTGGTGACTTACAACGGTCAGCCAGCTGGCTACACCGGCGAGCCGACAGAAGCAATTGAGTACGTCGATTCGCACGACGACACCACTCTGTTCGACACACTCGCATTCAAGTTGCCCAAGTCTGCAAATGCGGCCACACGTGTGCGTGCGCAGATGCTGTCGCTGTCGGTGCCGTTCTTGTCACAGGGCATTCCATTTATGGTTGCCGGAACTGACTTGCTGCGCAGTAAGTCGCTAGACAAGAACTCCTACGACAGCGGCGATTGGTTCAACGCCATTGACTGGTCGGGCAAGACGAACGGCTTCGGCAAAGGCCTTCCAATGTACGGCGACAACAACAGCCGTTGGGATGTGGCTGCAACAACGCTGCAGAACCCCAAGGCGTACGTCAAGCCTGTCGATATCAAGGCAGCTCGTGATCGGTTCCAAGATCTTTTGCGAATCCGTTACTCAACGCCGCTGTTCCGACTCGGTAGCGCCGGCGAGGTCGCCGCTCGTTTGAAGTTCCCACAAGGTGGGGAGGAGCAAAAGGCGGGTGTGGTCGCCATGCAGGTGCTTTCGCAGGGTGACGATTTGGAAACATTAGATCCCAAGTTGAAGTCCGTGTTTGTCGTCTTCAACGCGACACCTAAGACAGCGACAGGGGAAATCTCGTCACTGGCGGATCGCAAGTTCAGTCTGCATCCCGTGCAGGCGCGCGGTGCCGATCCGACCGTCAAGAAGGCAACCATGGTCGACGGTTCCTACTCGATTCCCGCGTGGACAACGGCGGTGTTCGTTGAGCGGTAGTCGCAAGTAGCAAGTGCCGTAGGGCGCCTTGACCCGTGGTGGTTTAGGCGCCCTACGTCATTTTGTGCTCTATTGACCGAGCCGCCGTCGTGCTAAGTCAATTTGCTGCACGTCGCACGGCGCGCACGGCGCGCTTAGGCTGAATCCATTGCGCCGCAGGCGAACGCCCTCAACTCTAGGAAATTCAGTCGTGCAATTGCTACATCGTTTTCAAGCAAGCTGCCATCGCGCCTTGAAGGAAACCCAACTCCATAAGCGGCTGGTTTGGCTCATACAGGGGTTCTTTCGTCCAGCCTGTCGCAACCCAATCCACCTCGGTGTTGTCTGGGTAGGCCCCCGACCAGGAAGTGGGTTTGCCCGACATTACGGAACCAAAGAACTTCACCGCGTACGCGGCCCACTCTTTCTGCTCCTTACCCTTCGCCAGCGGCAGCATCGCTTTCACTTGCATGAGCGCTTCAGCCGTCTTCGGGTCTCCGGTGGTTAAGAAGGACTCAGTGAGGTTGAAATCCAGATACTGATTGAAAAGTTTGTTGTAAACCTTGTACTTTTTGCAGAACGGACCTACCCAGATGTCTTCGATCTGGAGAGTCTTGTTCGCCAGCGATTTGATGTCTTCGGAACTGTAAATCTGCTCAGGCGCAGCAGTCGGAATCAAACTTGCGGCGCGAGTCCCTGCGGTAAAAGCGGAACTTGGCGCGAGGTATGAGCCTGTGAAATCTCGTCCGGAAACGGAGAGCCCAGCCAGTGACTCATTGGCACATCCAGCGAGGCCAGCGACCAAAATTGGAATTATGAGCCATTTTGTCCGATTTGCCGGATTCACGTTGGTCGCCTTTCCCGGAAAAGAACCTCAGATTCTTGGACCGCACCCTCGTAGTGCTGGCCTAACGGGCGAGGATACCTCCGGATCGAGCCTCACGGTAGTTCCCGGTGCAAAATCCTTGACTCGAAGTGATCCCAGGCAGCCGTCCGAGTTAACCAGTCCCCGGTGATGACAAGTGCCCACATTAACGGGCATGATTAGCACCCTATATACCCTGTGGGAGGACGCATGCGCTCGTTCCGATCGCGCCCGGCTGTCGCATTGGCGGCGGTCGTTGGCCTCGTCGGCGCACTCGGGCTTGGACAACCAGCCAGTGCGGTCGTAGCTGCGCGTGCAAAAGCACCGACAGAAGCAACGAGGGTTGAGTCATCCCAATCGCCGGGCTTGAAGTCTGTACGAACTCTTACCCCGGCCGCGACAAAATCGAAATGCACCACGTCAAATCCTCGGCTAGCAAAACTTGATCCGAATTGCAATCCAGCACTGCGTTCAGGTTCAGCAAATACCGTGACTCGCACGGCACCAACTGGCACAGGACCAATTGTTAAGTTGCCTAAGGCGCCGACTTATCGTGATTTCTCTCAATTGCAGTCTTCGATTGCGAATCTCGCGAGTCGACTTAACTCAGTCGAACGTCAAGTTGCCGCAGGTTCGCAAACGATTATCGGCGGAGGCAACACAGGCGGTAACGGAGACGGCGGAACTGGTCTTCTTGATCAACTCGCCACATTTCAATCTCAAATCACTGTGCTCGGCGGACTGCTTGACAATGCCCAATCGCAGTTGAACACCAAAGCTTCGATCGATGACATTGCAGGTCTTGTTGCCGACGCAATCGCAGCTGCTGGCATACCTGAATCTGTTCAAAGCGCACTTGACGACTTAACTGCTCAACTTGCCGACAAGGCCGATGCATCCGCTTTGGATGATTACCTCACCACTGCGGATGCTGAAAGCACGTATGCCACGTTGACGTCGCTGGATGATTACC
>RGCY01000049.1 GCA_009918865.1 Actinomycetota bacterium | reverse complement strand
GTGCAGGTTTCGCCATCACCGAGCACCGCGAATTTGACGTCGGCCATGTGAAGTAGTTCTGCAACAGCTTTGGTTGTGCGCCGCGCTTTCTCGTCGTAAGCACCCGCGCAGCCAACCCAGAACAGGTAGTCCATGTCTTTAGACATTTCTTCCACGCCGTCGCGCCCGAGCACAGTGATGGGAAAGTCCAACTCATCAATCCACGATGTGCGACCGGCTGGTGGCGCGCCCCAGGGGTTAGAGGAACGCTCAAGATTGCGAAAGAGTCCTTGAAGTTCAGTGGGAAAGTCTCCATCGCCAAGCACTTGTGCACGCCGCATCTCCATGATGTGGTCCACATGCTCAATGTCAACGGGGCATTGGTCAACGCAGGCACCGCAGGACGTGCATGACCAAAGCACCGCTGAATCGATAGCGAATTCATCAGCAGAACGGTGCCCGGATGCGTCGTATCCATCGCTGGCTGCGTTGACGGCTCCGGAGCGATCGCCCACTAGTGGCGACGCTACTGAGGACTGCGATGCATCAGTCTCACCTGTGAGCATCGCATCACGCAAATCCATGATGAGCAACTTCGGTGACAGCGGTTTCCCGGTGTGCCACGCGGGACATTGTGCTTGGCAGCGACCACATTCAGTGCAGGCCAGCAAATCCAGCCGCGCTTTCCAAGACAAGTCCTCTGCGGTGTTGAGCCCAAGAACAATGTCATCGGCAGGATCTTCGAAGTCGATGGGTTCACCGCGTGAATACATGGGCAGTAGCGGGCCAAGTCCGTTAGGTCGCCGCGCAAACCAGATGTTTGGAACGGCTGTGAGGATGTGCATGTGCTTGCTGTGCAGGACAAATAAAGAGAAACCGAGAATCACCAGAATGTTTCCGAGTAGGAGCACGGTTTCCCAGGTGTGCACAGTGCTTGTTGCTGAATGCGCAAAGAACGCGGAAGCCCATTCGGAGATGAATGCACCGTGTGGGTAAGGAAAGCGACCAGATGCGACCTGCGCGGCGCGGTAACCCACGAGTGTCAGAACGACCAGCGAGATCAGCGCAACGACGAGCCATGCTGTGCGCGTGTGTGAGCCGAAGAAGCGCGACTCGCGGCCGAGCCGAGAAGGGGACTGCCGAAGGCGCAGTGTGCTGAAGATGATTAAAGCGAGCACCACGGCGCAGGTGAAAAAGTCTTCTGCGAAAGCAACTGCGGTCCAACGTCCGATGAGCGGGATGACGTAGTCAGGATTAAACAGCGCACCCCAGGCCTCAAGGATGGTCAGACCAAGGACGATGAATCCGTAGAACACCAGAGCATGGGCGATGCCAGGCACGAGCACCTTGAGCAATCGCCGCTGACCCACCACCTCGGTCGCAACTGCAGCCGCAGCCGTTGAGGTTGCACGCCGGGGCCTGGCCGGTTCGGAACCTGTGCGCACAATCCGCCACAGCACGCGAAGCCGCATGGCAGCGAGAGCAAGCACAATAACGGTGGCACCGAGACCAACAACGAGACGAATGGTCTGGTCAAGGCTCATATGTGTGACCCTCCCCGACCTCTCTCATGCTCTTCTCAGGCGGTTGTGACACGCTCGCCTCTAATGTTGACGCGCGCGGTGTGCCACCATAGCCAAAGCCGGCACGCACAGGGCTCGCCGACGGTGTGAAAGGGGTCTCGCTATGCGGAACATCCTCAGAACATCGCTGTTTGCCTTCTCAGCGCTGGCATGTGTCGCACTCGCCGGCTCGCACCCGAGCCACACCGAATCCGGTTCAGCCCAAGGCATCAAGACGGCTGCTCACCCACGCATTCAGGTGTCAGCTGCGGCCGTGAGCGCGCCCGTGGTTGGCGCACAAGCAGTACTCAACCGGGTTGTCTGTGATCAAAAGCAGAACTGGAACATCGCGTATTGGTGTGAGTTGTCAGACATAGATCCGAAGAGCCGAGACTCCTTTGGTCAACCAACGGCCACCACCGTGGGACGAAGTGAAGATCCCAATGGCATCAACAACGCAACAGATCCGCAAGTCATGCAGGTCTACACGCTGCTCGGCGACGTGTATGACTTTTATAAGCAGCGCTTTTCTTATGACCTAACAGACAACATCGGCCTTGGTTATGCGGACGACCCGTCTTACAAGCGCGTGTTGAGTGCAACAGTGAACTCATGTGATGGCTTTGTCTTTGTGAAAAATCGCAATGGCGAATTTGAGAAATCCTGCAATGGCGACAACGCCTTTTGGCAGCCTGCACCGGAAGGCATGGTTGGCGGCAGTATGTCCATCGGTGCCGGCTTGGCCGGACTTTCTGATGTCATTGCGCATGAGATGCAGCATGGTGTCACTGGAACACTCGCGCAATTGCAGTATCAAGGTCAATCAGGTGCAATCAACGAAAGCATCAGCGACATCTTTGGTGAATTGATTGATAGAGCCCAAGCGCTGAAACGGTATGGGTCCTATCAGGACGACTGGACAATTGGTGAAGGTCACACATGGACGAGCGTGGCGACGAAGCCAATTGATTTCTTGCGCAGCATGAAAGATCCATACGGGTTGCCTGCCGTGAAGCCAACGCGATTGCGCGGACAAGCCAGTAGTTGCAAGGGATGGCAGCCGGACCGCATGAGTAGTCCTTGTTGGGACACGGATCCACTAAATCAGGATTACGGTGGGGTGCACACGAACAGCGGTGTGGGCAACAAGGCTGCCTACTTGATGAGTGTGGGCGGCACCTTCAACGGGCGCACCATCAAGGGCATGGGTGATGATGCAACCGCACAGTTGTGGTGGGCGGTCTTGCCAAGATTGTGGGCAACCACAAATTACTATCAACTTGCTAACCGCCTCATGGATGTGTGCCCTGGGTTGGAACAGCAAAGTTTGATTCCTAATGGTGCGTGCAATGACACGGTCCTTCCTGCACTTAGCGCGACGGAAATGAATGTGCGACGTGTGACGTTCTCAACGTTGTTGTCGTCAGTGAGAATGGGCACAGCGATTCGACCCACAGTGACCGTTTTTGATGCCTTGCGTGTGGGCGCGAGTAAGCCGATGTCGAGCCAAATAGTGACATTGCAGATGCAGCAATCCAATGGTTCGTGGATTGGCGTGACGTCTGGGCTTACGGATAGTGGCGGCAAAACTACGCTCGCGTACACGATTCGAACTGCCGGCAAGTACCGCTTGTTTGTGCCAGCCCAAGGAGCATCGCCAGCTGTGGCCGGAACAACGGTCACGATTTCAATCCGTAAGTAGGGACACCCCCAAGGGGCGAGCGAACCCGGCAGCCGCTAGGTGCTGTCCCCACCCATGCCCTGAGCCATCTGCGCAGTCCGTCGTCGACGTGCTGACGCAGTAGGCAATGCAGCCCTATCACCGGCCACGGATTTATCCAGACGGCACAGCGGTGTCCGAGTTGCACGCTCGTGCATGGCTAAATGTCCGAATTTTCCCTAAATCCAACCCCGAATGGTGGAATACTCTCCCTATGGAGTAGGGTTTACGCAGATAAGTTGAGTCACAACGACTCAACTCCAAAGTGGGTCCGAAGGTAGTAACCCTTCTCAGCCCTCTTCGGCAGACGGAACACAGCAAACAGAGGAGAAGAACCATGGCTCGTGCGGTAGGCATCGATCTTGGTACGACGAACTCGGTGGTGAGCGTCCTTGAGGGCGGAGAGCCCACGGTGATCGCGAACGCTGAGGGTGCTCGTACGACCCCTTCCATCGTGGCGTTCGCCAAGAACGGGGAAGTGCTCGTCGGCGAAGTGGCCAAGCGGCAAGCGGTCACGAATGTGGAGCGCACTCTGCGCTCCGTGAAGCGCCACATGGGCGACACATCATGGAAGACGAACATTGACGGTAAGGATTACACCGCGCCGGAAATCAGTGCGCGAGTGTTGATGAAACTTAAGCGCGATGCTGAGGCCTACCTCGGTGACACAGTCACAGACGCCGTCATCACGGTGCCGGCATATTTCAATGACGCACAGCGTCAAGCCACAAAAGACGCTGGTCAAATCGCAGGTCTAAATGTTCTGCGCATCATCAACGAACCAACTGCGGCTGCGTTGGCGTATGGATTGGACAAGGGTGAGAAAGACCAGACGATTCTGGTTTTCGACCTCGGTGGCGGAACTTTCGACGTGTCACTACTCGAGATTGGTGATGGCATCGTTGAAGTCAAGGCCACAAGCGGTGACAACCACCTCGGTGGTGATGACTGGGATGAGAGCGTTGTGCAACACCTGGTCACGAACTTCAAGAATGCCCACGGTGTCGACCTTTCGAAAGACAAGATGGCGATGCAACGTGTGCGTGAAGCCGCCGAGAAGGCAAAGATTGAGTTGTCGTCTGCGATGACCGCAACCATCAACCTGCCATACATCACGGCCAGCGCCGAAGGTCCGCTCCACATGGATGAAACATTGAGTCGTTCGCAGTTCCAACAGTTGACTTCGTCGCTGCTTGAGCGCTGCAAGGCACCATTCGCTTCCGTCATCAAGGATGCTGGCATCAAGGTGGGCGACATTGACCACGTGGTGCTCGTCGGTGGCTCCACCCGTATGCCCGCAGTGACTGAATTGGTTAAAGAACTCACCGGTGGCCAGGAACCCAACAAGGGCGTGAACCCTGATGAGGTCGTCGCTGTTGGTGCTGCGCTGCAGGCCGGTGTGCTCAAGGGTGAGGTCAAGGATGTGTTGTTGCTTGATGTCACGCCACTGTCACTTGGTATCGAAACCAAGGGCGGAATCATGACCAAGCTCATTGAGCGCAACACAACGATTCCGACCAAGCGCTCGGAAATCTTCACCACGGCTGAAGACAGTCAGCCTTCGGTGCTGATTCAGGTGTTCCAAGGTGAGCGCGAAATGGCTGCCTACAACAAGAAACTGGGCACCTTCGAGCTGACCGGAATTGCGCCAGCCCCACGCGGCATCCCACAGGTTGAAGTGACCTTCGACATTGACGCCAACGGCATCGTGCATGTGTCGGCCAAGGATCTCGGCACAGGCAAAGAGCAGTCGATGACCATCACGGGTGGTTCCGGCATCTCCAAGGATGACATTGAACGCATGATGAAGGACGCCGAAGCGCATGCTGAGGAAGACCGCAGCAAGCGTGAGGAAGCCGAAGTGCGCAACACTGGAGAATCGTTGGTCTACCAGACCGAGAAGTTCCTCAAGGACAATGAAGACAAAGTGCCGGCGGAGGGTAAGCAGAACGTTGAGGAGTCTCTCAACGCGCTGAAGAAGGCTCTTGAAGGCACTGACACTGCAGCCATCAAGTCAGCAACGGATGCTGTGGCACAGGCATCGCAGGCACTAGGTGCTGCGATGTACGCATCGCAGCAGGCTGCTGGCGATGCTGGGTCTGCCGGTGCACCAGGGTCAGACGAAGACATCATTGATGCGGAAATCGTTGACGAGACTGCGGAAGCAAACAAGTGAGCGAATCACATGTGTCGGACGAGGGTGTCGAGAAGTTTCTCGACACCCTCGAGTCCGAACTTGCTGCCGAAGTCGCTGCGTCTGAAGAACAGGCCGCCACAGATGTGGATGCGCGCGTCAATGAATTGGTCGGCGACTTGCAGCGCTTACAGGCTGAGTACTCGAACTACCGCAAGCGTGTTGATCGCGACCGCGACTTGTTCCGGGATGCCGGAGTCGCGGCCGCGCTTGCTGAGCTGCTCCCAATTCTTGACGACATCGGTCGGGCACGAGCACACGATGACCTCAATGGCACCTTCAAGGTGGTTGCAGAAAATCTTGAGGCTGCCACCCGCAAGCTCGGACTCGAAGCTTTTGGTGAAGCTGGAGATGCCTTTGACCCAACGATGCATGAGGCCATCGCTCATGAAACTCGCGATGACGTCAGCGCACCAACGTGTGTGACTGTGCATCAGCAGGGCTATCGGCACGCAGGTCGTGTCATGCGCCCAGCACTCGTGACCGTTGCTGATGGGCAGTGATTAGCGCATCGGCATTCACATCATTACCGCACCTTGACGACAGGCGACGATGAGCACCAAAGACTGGATAGAGAAGGACTACTACAAGGTCCTTGGTGTGTCTGCGTCTGCTTCGGCCGATGAGATTAAGAAGTCGTATCGAAAATTAGCGAAGCAATTCCATCCTGACACAAACGTTGGTGATGACAAGGCAGAAGCGCGCTTCAAGGAAGTTTCTGAGGCGTATGACGTGCTCAGTAGTAATGAGAAGCGTCGTGAGTATGACGAAGCGCGACGACTGTTTGCGTCTGGTGCGCGTCCGGGTGGATTCCCAGGCGGTCAAGGTGGCTTTTCCGGTGGCGCTGGTCCAGATATGGGTGACCTTTTCGGCGACGGCGGTTTTGGGGATTTGCTCGGTGGCATCTTCGGTGGGGGTGGTCGCCGACGCAGTGGTCCGGTGCGCGGGAATGACTTGGAAACCCACACAACAATTGGGTTTCATGACTCACTGCGTGGTGTGACCGTGTCACTTCGGCTGATTGGCGAAGCAGTGTGTGGTGCGTGTGGTGGTAGCGGCGCAAAGGCTGGAACCTCACCAAGACAATGCGGAACATGTGGGGGCACGGGCAGCACGGCGCGTAACGCTGGGGGTTTCGGGTTCTCTGAACCGTGTCGTGACTGTCGCGGCCGCGGCGCCATCATCGATAACCCATGTGGCGTGTGCCGCAGTGCCGGACGAGTGGAACAAGCGCGCACGGTGCAAGCGAAGGTTCCTGCTGGTGTGAAAGACGGCATGCGCATTCGGTTGGCAGGCAAAGGCGCGAGTGGCGAGCGCGGCGGCGCTGCTGGCGACCTCTATGTGACAGTGCAGGTTGCGCCGCATCCGGTGTTCGGCAGAAGTGGAGACCATGTCACTTTGACCGTGCCAGTGACATTTCCTGAAGCCGCACTCGGTGCGAAAGTAGATGTGCCAACACCGCTTGATGGCGACGTCACGATTGCCTTGCCGGCTGGAACCACGACGGGCCGGGTGCTGCGAGTTAAAGGTAAAGGCGCAACAAAGCGCGATGGCAGTCGCGGTGACCTGCTCGTCACAGTGGAAGTCGCAGTGCCACAAAGTTTGAGCAGCAATGCACGCACGGCTTTGGAAACCTACGCCGCCAGCACGTCCGATGAAGACCCCCGAGCGTCGCTTGCGGCCTATCGGAGTGCGCGATGATGGAACACGATGTCGACGCACCAGTTTTTGCTATTTCAGTTGCGGCGCAACTTTCAGGTCTCCACCCACAAACTTTGCGTCAGTACGACCGATTGGGGCTCGTGAGTCCCGGCCGCACAGGTGGGCGTAGTCGGCTTTATTCATTGCGCGACATCGCACGGTTGCGTGAAGTGGTGCTGCTCGCTGAAGCCGGTGTGAATCTCGAAGGAATTCGTCGCATCATGCAGTTGCAGGTCGAGAACGACGCATTGCGTGCACGACTTGCGGAAGTGGAACGCGATGTGCGCTCAACCGCATTGGTGCTGTGGCGAGGCCGGCGGCGCTGACCTACGCTGCTCAGCAGCCCGGTTGGCGATAAACATTTGCTGAGCGGTGACTCGCATGACTGGTGATTGAGATGGGAGCACACCATGCCTTGGGCGTTAGTCACAGGAGCGTCCTCTGGAATCGGGGAGGAGTTTGCGCTGCAACTCGCGCAGCAACGGTATGACCTAGTGCTCGTTGCTCGCAGTGCTGACAAACTCGAACGGCTTGCTGAGAAACTCCGCGAGAAACAGGGAGTGCAGGTTCAGGTCATTCCTGCAGACCTCTCAAGCCGAGAAGGCATGGCCGTGATTGAACAGCGCCTGCGCACCGATGAAGACCCCATTGATTTACTGGTGAACAACGCCGGCTTTGGGACCACCGAACCTTTCGTAGGCGGTCATATCGACGGCGAGCAAGAGATGCTCGATGTGTTGGTGACAGCGGTGATGCGTTCAACCCACGCCGCGTTACCGCGCATGGTGCAGCGTCGTCGTGGAGGTGTCATCATCGTGAGCAGCGTCGCTGGATGGATGCCCAGCGGCACTTACAGTGCAGCGAAAGCGTGGGCGACAACCTTTGCCGAATCGCTTGCTGGCGAGGTGCGGCGCAAGGGCGTGCGAGTGATGGCGTTGTGCCCCGGTTACACCGTCACGGGCTTTCACGAGCGCGCCAAGATTGACCGAGATGCTGTGCCGAAA
>RGCY01000048.1 GCA_009918865.1 Actinomycetota bacterium | reverse complement strand
CAAGCCGAAGTGCTTGCAAGTGCTGCAGAGCATGGAGTCATCGCCGTACACAGCCATGAACAGCGGCTCGAAGATGTCTTCACTTCCCTCGTCGAAGGTCGTGCGGCATGACTCGCGCAATCGCCTTTCGCGATGTCCGTGAGCACTGGCGAGTGTTGCTTGCGTGGGCCATCACAGCCGCCGCACTCATCTCACTGCAGGTCTCCGTTTACCCAACTGTGCAGCGGTCTAGTGCTGGGCTTAAGCAATTCATTGAGCAGTATCCCGATGTTTTCAAGAAAGTCTTTCGAATCCAGGACTACACATCTGGCACCGGCTACCTTGGCACCGAATTATTCAGTTTGATGTTGCCGCTCGTATTCATCGCTGTTGGTGCGTCTTGGGGAGCTGGGTTCACCGCCGAAGAGGAAGAACGCGGCACTGCAGATGTGCTGTTCACGCTTCCTATTTCTCGCACGCGTGTTCTCGTGGGCAAATCATCCGCGGTCATTGGTTCGTTGCTTTTGGTGGCAGGGATCTGCCTTGCGGCACTGGTGCCAGGTGTCGCCCTTGCAGATATGAAGGTGTCAACGAGCAGACTTGCCGCCGGAGTTGCAGTCTGCGCGTGCTTGGGCGTGCTGTTCGCAACCTTCGGGGCACTGCTTGGCGCACTGGTAGGACGCAAGGGCGCAGCCCTTGGAATCAGCGTCGGCGTGGCATTGGTGCTGTTCGTGTTCTACTCACTTGCGCCGCTGGTCAACACCTTCGATGCTGTGCTGCCCTACAACCCATTTCAATGGACCTTGGGCAGCAATCCATTGACATCCTCCTTTGATGTTATGGCTGTGGTCAAGCCGTTAGGGCTGTCAGCGGTGTTCTTGGCATTAGCCATGTGGGCGTTCCGTCGCCGTGACCTGCAGCACGTTTAGACGCGCTGCCCACGCCAATTCTGAGCGCCTTCGCCACGCAGTTATGTCGCTCGGGGGCGGCGAGCCCTTGCAATCAGAGGGGCACCGGCAGCCTCCAAACATGACTAAGGCCCTCCCATAGGGGGAGGGCCTTAGTCGAGGAGAGACATTCACATGAGCACCCGTTACGGGCACCCACATGAATGGGTGGTCAGCGGCGGGTCTTGACGTTGCGCACTGTCGACGCGGTGCCTTCACCGGTGCTGTTGATGGCACGCAGAGTCACGGCGTATGTCGTCAGTGGGTCAAGCCCCTCGATGGTCACTGGGCTGCTCGTCGTTCCGGCTGAGGTCCAGGAGTCACCACCGTCAACTGAGTACTCGTAGTCAGTGATGTCCGCACCGCCGTTGTACCCAGCCTTGAAGTAGACGGTGATGGAGCTCGACGTGGTTGATGTCTTGCTCACACGCGGTGCACTCGGCGCATCAGCAATCGGTGCCGCGTCGTAGCCCTCAGATGCTTGGCCAGCGCCGAAGCGGTTGACCGCGCGAACCTTCACCGAGTAAGTCTCGCCGTTGCGCAACTTGCTGATGGTGAAAGTGTTTGAGGTGAACTTGCGGTTAGTCACCCAGGTCGCGCCACCATTGAGTGAGTACTGGTAGTAGCGCGTCGCTGCCATGCCTGAATCGCCAGGTGTGAATTCCAACGTCAACTTGCCGTTGGCGGCAGTGATGTTGTCGATGGTCGGAGCAGCAGCAGTTCCAGGGGTGACCTTAGGCGACTCAGTGGACGCTGAGGTTCCCTTGGCGTTGGTTGCTGTGATCGCAAAGGAGTAAGTCAAACCGTTACCCACCTTGTCAAAGGTGAAGAAGGTTTCATCGGCGCCGAGGGTGAACTTCTTGACGGTGTTCACCTTGTTTGTGCCGGTGTAGAACTTCGCGGTCACCGAGTATCCGGTGATTGCGGAGCCGCCATCAAATGGTGCGTCGAACGAGACATCGATGCTGCCGTCGCCAGGAGTGACATAGATGGCACTGATGGCATCAGGCTTGGATGGGGCCTTGACCGTGTGTGTCCACACGCGGTCGATGTGCTCCACACCTGCACCTGCGGTTGGGCTGAAGTCGTATTTGACTTCGTTTTCCACTGTGCGACTGTCATCCCAGTAGTCCATCGACGATGGCGAGACAGGGCGTGGCTCGGCGTCTGCATCAGCAGTGCAGTTCTTGAGCGAGAACGTCACGTAGCCGCTGCTGTTCGTGGTGCCGGTGAGGCTACCGGTGAAGCAACCACCACCAGCCGCTGCGTTGAGTGTGACTGTGCGCCCGGCGACTGCGCCGTTTGCGTCAGTGACTCGGTAGGTCAGCGTCAAGGTGTCGCCGGCGGTCACGAACTTCACCCATGAGTGGGAGTCAGGCTCGTTGGTCCACCAGTAAGACTTGTCCGTCATTGACGCGGTGTCGGCGTCGGATAGGCGGATGGTGAGTTCCTCAGCACGCACGGTGTGTGTCCACACGCGGTCGATGTGCTCAACAGACGCACCAAGGGTCGGCCAGAAGTCGTACTTCACTTCCGGGCTCACAACGCGGCTGTCATCCCAGTAGCCGATGTTGCTTGGTGCCGTCGGATATGGCTCGGCGTTTGCCGGCGCAGTGCAGTTGGTCAACGTGAAGGTCACGTAGCCATCTGAGTTCGTGGTGCCAGAGAAGTTACCTGTGAAGCAACCGCCACCAGCAGCAGAATTCAGCGTCACGGCCTTGCCCGACAGCGCTGCACCGTTGGCATCAGTTGCGCGGTAGGTCAGCACAAGTGTGCCGCCAGCGACCACAAACTTCACCAGTGAGTGCGATGCCGCTTCGTTGGTCCACCAGTACGACTTGTCAGTCATACCCACCTTGGATGCATCAGTCAGGTAGATGTTGGCAACCGGGATTGCGGCTGCTGCAGCCTTGACTGTGTGGGTCCAGATGCGGTCAATGTGCTCGATTGGGGCACCCACGGTTGGCTCGAAGTTGTAGTTCGACTCCGCAGGCACTGTGCGACTGTCGTCCCAGTAGTTCATGGAGGACGGTGCAACAGGTCGTGGTTCGGCAGCAGCATCCGGGGTGGTGCTCTTCACAGTGAATGTTGCTTCACCAGCGCTGTTCGTAACCTTGACGATCTTGCCGTCGGTGCAACCGGAGAACGATGCAGTTCCGCCGAGGCACTTCAGCGTCAGGTTCACATTCGCAACTGCGTTGCCCGCCGTGTCAGTGACCTTGTAGGTCACCGAGAAGTCGTCACCAGCGGTGATGAACTTCACGAGCGAGCGCGATGCAGGCTCGTTAGTCCACCAGTACGACTTATCAGCCATGCTGGCCTTGTCAGCATCCGAGACACGGATGTTGACTTCGGCCGGCAGCGGTGTTGGCGCAGGCACTGGTTTGATGATGTGTCCGAAAAGGATGTCGATTGACTCGCGAGTCGCGCCCATGGTGATTTGGATGTTGGACTTGCGCTCGCCGGCACCCCACTTGTCGCTTGGCTGGTTGAATGCACTTGGGCGTGCTTCAGCTTCGTCAGTTGTGTTCGTCGACTTCACGGAGAAGGTCACTTCGCCGTTAGCGTCGGTTGTTCCCGACACCTTGGTTTGGCCGTCGCCGTTGCACCAGTCCGGTCCGGCCGTGACGCCATTGACTTCGAATGTGGCGTTGGAGCAGGACCAGTTTGCGTTAACGACCAAGGAAATTGACTTGTTCGCCACTGCGGCACCGGTGTCTGCGTCGGTGGCCTTGTAAGTGAACGAGGTTGTGGATCCGGCGTCAAGGTAGGTCAGGAAGACCTTGGAGTTCGCGTCAATGTACGGTCGAATCCAGTCCGTTGCGTCGTACGCGTTGCTACCGAGATCCATGCTTGGGGAAATCAAGCGAATATTGACATGGCTCGGGAGTGGCAGGTCTTGCACCTCGGCCTTGACTGTGTGAGTCCAGACGCGGTCGACGTGCTCGATGTCGTAGCCGATGGTGGGCTCGAAGTTGTAGGTGGACTCAATTCCACCCAACGTGGCTCCGCGAGAGTCGTCCCAGTAGTCCATCGTGCTTGGCGCAACTGGACGCGGCTCTGCGTTGTCATTGCTCGTGGTGTTTTGCAACGAGAATGTTGCGCATCCGTTGGCATCGGTTGTTGCCGTGAGGGTTCCCGTGAAAGATGCCCGGTTGATGGCGCCTGTCTTGAGCGTCATGTCTTGGTTTGCAATCGCATCGCCAGAAGTCGTCGTGGCGCAATAGGTCAAAGACAGCGTTGAACCTGCTTCAACGAACTTCACCCACGAGCGTGACGCTGCTTCGTTCGTCCACCAGTACGACTTGTTCGTCATGCTCGCAGTGTTTGATGCTGAGAGGTAGAGGTTTGCTTCCTTCACGGCCGGTGCATCGGCGGTCTTGACGGTGTGTGTCCACACACGGTCGACATGCTCGGTGGCAGCGCCGATGGTCGGGTTCAGGTCAAACTTGATTTCGGCGAACCCTCCGCGAGAGTCGTCCCAGTAGTCCATGGTGCTTGGTGGGACAGGGCGTGGTTCCGCGGTGGCGTTATCAACGGTGTTACGCAACGTAAATGTTGCTGCGCCATCTGCATCGGTTGTCTCTGTCAGTGAACCGGTGAATGTGGCGTTCCCACCGGCATTCAGCGTGAGCGTTGCTCCAGGCACGGCGGCACCGTTGGTGTCTGTCACCGTGTAGTGCAGAACCAATTCAGCCCCTGCTTCAACGAACTTCACCCACGAGACTGACGCGGGCTCGTTGGTCCACCAGTAGGACTTGTCTGTCATATGGGCCTTGTCTTCAGCAGACAGGCGAATGTTGACCTCTGACGGAACACCATCAGCGTGTGCTGCAGGCGCAGCGACAACTGCAACTGCCGCCGCAATTGTGGCGCTCACAACAACCGCGACTGCACGATGAAGTCGCTTGAAGATTTTGGACATGAGTTTCCTCTCACGGGATTCAGACACGAGAGCGTGAAAACGCTTTCAGCGGCATAGTGAACGCGCTTTCACGGCATTCCGCAAGTACCGAGCAGAGGTGTTGCCATTTCGTGAGAAAAGTCCCCTAGGTGAGCGCAGTAGACCGGATTCTTGACGCGACTTCAGGGGCAAAACACAGGAGCCACAGCGGCACCAGACCGCTGTGGCTCCTTATCGCGCAATCTGGAGCCGGGCCTAGCCCCAGAGGCTTTCGGGCTTACGAGACAGTGATCTTGACCGCAACATCCTTCGCAGGCAGGTAGGTCGCATCCCCAGCAAGTTTCGCCGTGACGGTGCACGAGCCCTTGGCGAGTGCACGCAACGTGGTGCTGTTCACGATGATGCAGACATTGCTGGCCGCAGCAGTAAATGTCACAGGACGACCAACCGGAGTCGTGGTCGCAGTGAGCGTCACTTCGGCACCAACCTTCATTGCCGTTGCCGGCGTGAAGTTGATGGTCTGTGCAATCTTGGTTGTTGTCGCAGCCTTCGATGCCGATGGGAGCCCCGGTCCGGTGCTGTTCACCGCGCGAAGTGCAACGGTGTAGGCCACCGCATAACCAAGTCCAGTGATCGTGACTGGGCTCGCTGTGCCAGTGAGGTTGCTCCAGGTCTTTGCACCGTCAAGGCTGTATTGGTAACTCGTAATGGCAGCGCCGCCATTCGATGTGGGCGCCTTGAACGTGAGGGTGAGTTGACCAGCGCCTGCAGCGACGCCTGAGAGTGTTGGTGCGCCCGGTGCATCAGCCTTCGGCGTTGCAGAGATTGGCATTGACGAGAGTCCCGGGCCTACAACATTCCAGGCCCGAACTTTCACGGCATAGGTTGTTCCATTGACGATTCCGGTGGTCAACGTCAGTGGTGACTTTGTGTTCTTTGACGAGTCAACCCACGTCTTGCCGCCATCAAGGCTGTAGCCGTAGTACTTCGTGGCGCCGCCAGTGCCGGCAGCACCGGCAGTGAAGTTGATGGTCAACTTCCCGTTACCTGCCACCACGCTGCTCAGCGTTGGTGCCCCTGGAGTGCCCGCCTTGACTTGTTCGGTGACCTGGGTGAAGTGTGGGAAGTAGATGTCGGTGACCTCAGAGCCGGCACCAACGGTGATTTGAATGTTGCTCCCAAGTTCTAGTGCAGGGCTTGCAGTCCATGATGGATTCGGTTGATTTAGAACGGTGGGAACAGGCTCTGCATCGGTGTTGTTGTTGGTGTTTGTCATGGTGAACGTCACCAATCCGGCATCGTTCGTTGTGCCCTTGAGGTACACAGGTTGACCTGCACTCACAACTAAGCCGCCAGCGAGGAAGGACGTGCGAAGCGGTTTGTCTGCTGGGGCATTTACCTTCAGACGCACAGGAATTCCGGGCATGGTGTTGCCCGCGGCGTCTGTCACTTTGTACGTCAGCGTCATCGCAGAACCGACGGACACATACTGAACGTAGGCCTTGGTGCCGAGTGCGAAGTACTGCGCAACCCAAGACGACGCATCAAATGCGTTGGTGGTTGTGTCGATGCTTGGGTTCACGAGTCTGGCCACAACAGCGGTGGGCAGCGTGCTCGTAGTCACAGAACCACCAGTCTTCGTGATGTGCGGCCAGAGATAGTCAACAACTTCAGTCTTTGCGCCAAGACTTGGCACCAAACTGCCTTTGAGTTCTACCTTCGGAGTTGCGGTCCACGACGCATTAGCCACATTCCAGGCACTTGGCGCTGGTTCGGCATTACTTGTTGAGTTGGTGTTCTTGATGCTGAAAGTTGCGTAGCCGCTGGCATCCGTCTGAGCTGTGATGGTGACCTTTGTGCCGCCGGCAATCGTGGAGCCGCTGGATGTCCACGAAGCCTGCTCGGTTGGGTCGGCAGTGGCATTGAAGGTGAGTGACAGCGTTTTGTTTGCAACTGGGTCACCGGTTGCGGCATTGGTCGCGCGATAAACCAAATTCAGAGTTGCCCCGGCATCGACGTACTTGACATACGCCTTGTTGCCCGCACCTGCGGCTCCACCGAGCCAGTCGGTTGCCTCAAGAGCGTTCCAGTTCTTGTCAACAAGTGATGATGCAAGGCGAATGTTGACCGAATCCGGCACCGGCAGGTCGCTTGCTGGCTTCACCGTGTGAGTCCACACACGATCCACGTTTTGCTTCACACCATCCGCAACTGACGAACACACACTCGGCTCAAGTTCGTAGCTGGATTCGAACGCCAATGACTTACCGCGTGAGTCCTCCCAGTAGTTGATGTTGCTTGGGAAAGTGGGATAGGGCTCGGCGTTGTCCGCAGTGGTTGTGCTCTGTAGCGAGAAAGTCACATTGCCGTTGGCATCGGTTATGCCGTTGGTCGACCCGGAGAAGGTCGCAAGGTTTGTTTTCCCCACATTAAGAACGACCTGAAGATTCGGGACGGCCTTGTTGCTTGCATCGGTGACTTTGTAGCGCAAAGTCAATGCACTACCCGCGACCACAAATTTCACAAACGTGAATGACTGTGGGTCATTGGTCCACCAGTAGGACTTGTCAGTCATCGAAAGCTTGTCCTCTGAGTTCAGACGGATGTTGACGACTGCTGGCGGCGTTGTGCCACATGAATAGCTCTGCGGCTTAACAGTGTGAGTCCACACCCAGTCGGCATGCTCAAGAGCAGCACCAATGGTCGGGGTGATGTCGTACTTGACTTCCGGGCTGACCTTGCGAGTCGGGTCCCAGTACGTCATGCTGCTTGGACTAGTTGGGTAGGGCTCGGCCGCAGCGGCACTAACAGTGTTTTGGAGCGTAAATGTCACTTTGCCGTTGCTATCAGTTGTGCCTGTGAGCGTGCCCGTGAACGAGCCGGTGCCTTTGTTCACATTGAGAGTCACCTGGGTGTTCGTCACCGGGTTACCCGACATGTCCGTCACGGTGTAGCGCAACACCAATGTGTCGCCGGCGACGACAAATTTCAGAAACGTGCCGACGCCTTTGTTGTAGGGACACCAACTACCGGCATTGTCTTTGCACCAAGTCTCGGTCTTGATGACTCACTTGCTTCGCAGAGTGTGGCCATTACCGCAGTTATCCTTCTGGGAGCGCTGCTAACTGTGATTGCTCGCATCCCTCAGATTCGTAAACAAGAAAAAGAAGTTCAGTCAGTCGAGTCAAGGCGCGAGCAACTCAACGATATTTTCATCGGACAAGAGTAATGCGACTTGGCGAACTAATAACTTCCTTTGAAAGCTTGTGGCCAGTAAGCCAGGCTGAGGAGTGGGACGTCGTTGGTTTAGTTAGTGGTAACCCAAATCAAGAAATTGCCAAGGTCTTGCTCACTGTTGATCTAACGCATGAAGTCGTGCTCGAGGCTCAGGAGCTTTCGGTCGATCTAATATTTGCCCAC
>RGCY01000047.1 GCA_009918865.1 Actinomycetota bacterium | reverse complement strand
TCATCAATAGACTCAATTTCAGGCATCTTTATTATTTCTACCTGACCGTGAAACTCGGGTCCCTGAGCCTCGCCGCCAAGGCGCTCCAGAAGCCGCCGTTCCTTGTCCGCGAGATCGGTTCGGCCAGCATCATCAAAGGCGGCTGCTGCCTCGCGGCGTTTCTTGGCTTCCTTACCCAGCACTGCCAGCACATCGTCATCCGTGAGTTCTCGTGCCGTCTTGCCAGCAACTTCCTCAGTCGTGATGGCAGCAAGAGCCATGCGCAATGTGCTTGAAACCAGTTCCTCTCGCGCTTTCATCGCAGTTGTGAGATCCGCACGGAGTTGTTCTTTCAAAGACATGGGCATAGCGTGGCATGAAAGCGGCTCACAGGCAGCGGCGGCGCGGTACTACTCACGACTCGTCCTACTCTTACCCGTGTGCAGCCCCTCACCGTCCTTGGCATGACGGCACTCGGCGGTCTTGGCTACTGCCTTGCGGAAGCTCGTGCCCACACACTGCGCGAGATTTCTGTTCCTGGTCCGGCGGCAGCCGTTGGTGTGCGAGTGCTTCACATTTCGGACTTGCACCTCGCCCCCTGGGACACAGATCGCATTCGATGGGTTGCATCTCTGGAGAAGGTGCAAGCCGACCTCATCGTT
Source organism: Actinomycetota bacterium (assembly GCA_009918865.1). Lineage (GTDB taxonomy): Bacteria > Actinomycetota > Actinomycetes > S36-B12 > UBA5976 > RFTO01. The sequence continues at coordinate 7,630 of RGCY01000047.1, read as the reverse complement.
GCTAGTGGAGATTTCATGGCGCATGCGCATGCCGTGCCACTTGTTGAGCGGGCACTGGAACCCCTCTTGACCACACCTGGAGTGTTCGTTCTCGGTAGCAACGACTTTTATGCGCCAAAGTTCAAGAATCCATTCGCTTATCTCGGCAGAAACAACGCCCGAGTCCTGGGAGCGCCGCTACCCACCCAGGACTTGAAGGTTGTGCTCGCCTCCGGGGGTTGGCTTGGTCTTGATAATGCGCGCGGTCAACTGCGAGTTCGTGGAGTAGACATTGAGTTTCGCGGCACTGGAGATGCCCACATCAATCTTGACGATTATGCGAGTGTTGCTGGACCATGGAGTGAGAACTCGCAATTGCGGATTGCAGTGACTCATGCGCCATATGCGCGTGTCTTAAAGGCAATGACTGAAGACTCGCCTGACATAGTTCTTGCCGGGCACACTCACGGTGGGCAAATCACAATTCCTTTTGTTACTGCATTAACGACAAACTGCGACCTACCAGTGAAACAAGCACGTGGGTTGTCGTGGTTACCTGCACCAGAAAAGTCAGTACCGCTGCATGTTTCAGCGGGTGTTGGCACATCCCCAATTTTCCCCGTGCGCCTTGGCTGCCGACCAGAAGCAACTCTCATCACGTTCGTCTAGCCACAAGACGTTCGCGAGGTTAGTGACGACTCAACACGACCTCCAATTCAGCACAGCCTCCGCAGCAGTCCACTGGTGCATGGGATGTTCTCCGTGGTGGGTCGGTTCGCGGACGACACTGAAGGGACACCGGGAGACTGTCTTCGTGGCGTAGTGTCAGAGCATGGTTCTCCACGCTCGCCTTCGACTCATGACGGCGGTCCTCGTTGCGCTCTCCGTGCAGATTGGTGCTGAGGTTTCGTACGCGTCCCAAACTTCAGACTCGATGCAATTCACGTTGGGGCGCCTGTTCCGGGCCAGTGCACCACCGCCGTGCAAAGTGGGCGATGCGCCAACCAAGATGCTTGGTGCAGGTGGCAAGTATGCGGTGCTTGATACAAATCTTCGACTTCCGAACGGATGGCAACCGCCAAACTTGATCAAGGTACCTGGCGGTCATCAACTCCAACGCGATGCAGCAAGTGCTTGGCGGCGCATGGCACTGGCGGCTGCAGACGCAGGAGTTAAGTTGCATATCGCCTCCGGCTACCGCTCGGCCACTCACCAGCAGACACTGTTCAACCGCAATGTGAAGCAGCATGGTCGGGCTCACGCTTTGAAATACCTAGCCCGTCCCGGACATTCCGAGCATCAACTCGGCCTGACTGTGGATATCGGTCTGAGCCAGGGTGCGCTCCTGCGAGCAGAGCCGAGAGCCGGCACGGCTTCGACGAAGTCCCAACGGGCAGCGAATTGGATGCGTGATCATGCTGCTTCGTTTGGTTGGGTGCGCTCGTACCCCAAGGGCATGCAAAGCAAGACCTGCTACGGGGATGAGCCTTGGCATTGGAGGTATGTGGGCGTCGAGGAAGCGAGAGCATTCATGGCGAGCAACTTGACTTTGCGCGAGTACTTGTGGCTCAAGCGCTAACACGCGCGAGAACATCTCGATCCCGACCAGTGCACAGACTCAGCACTGATGCAAACACGAGACGGAAAATTCAAACCAACGGAATGAACACAGCGCAAGCAAAGAGTCGGGGTGACAGGATTTGAACCTGCGGCCTCTTCGTCCCGAACGAAGCGCGCTACCAAGCTGCGCCACACCCCGAAGTGCGACGCGAGTCTAGCCAAGGTGCCACACCCAACCACGGGTGGCTAGATCACGTTGCGCAACGCCGTCTCAACGCAGTTCGGCTGCAATGATTTCCGCGATTTGGGCTGTGTTCAGGGCCGCACCCTTGCGCAAATTATCGCCGCACACAAAGAGATCAAGCGCGTGCCTATCATCATGAGAGCGGCGAATGCGCCCCACAAAAGTGTCGTCAAGACCCACAACATCAATTGGGGTGGGGAAACTGCGAGCACTTGGGTCATCCACCACGGTCACACCTGGGGCTTGCGCAAGTAATGCTCGCGCGGCATCAGCATCAACTTCTTGGTTGAACTTCGCGTGCACAGCCAGCGAATGAGTTGTGATGACCGGAACTCGTACGCACGTCGCCGCCACTTTCAAGTTTTCAAGCCCCAGAATCTTTCGTGATTCATTGCGGACCTTGTCTTCTTCACTCGTGAAACCACCATCCTTGAGCGAACCGGCCCAAGGAATCACATTCAATGCAAGTGGTGCTGGAAATGGTGAATCTGAATCATCCATAGCTTCACGCACATCCCCCGCCACATCACCCAAGTTCTTGCCGGCAACGGCGTCAATCTGACCGCGCAGAGCGTCGATTCCAGACTGGCCAGCACCGGACGCTGCTTGGTAGGACGCCACAACCAGTTCGGTTAGTTCCCAGCGGCGGTGCAGAGCGCCGAGCACGACAATCATCGACAGGGTTGTGCAATTTGGATTGGCGATGATGCCGCGTGGTCGATGTGCGATGGCTTCTGGATTCACTTCGGGGACAACAAGTGGCACATCTTTATCCATCCGAAACGCGCCACTGTTGTCAACGACAACAACCCCACGCGCCGCTGCGATTGGTGCCCACACTGCCGAAACTTCATCCGGAACGTCGAACATGGCAACATCAACTCCGTCAAAGACGGACTCAGTCAACTCGTGGATTACGACCTGCTCACCACGAACTTCGCGCGTTTGACCAGCGCTGCGCGCCGATGCGATGAGCCGAATCTCGCCCCAGACATCTGATCGAGTGGACAAGATTCCACGCATCACCGTGCCCACGGCACCAGTGGCGCCAACGACGGCGAGTGTGGGCTTGCTCATCGTCCCGTCCCTGCATAGACCACGGCTTCGCCATCAGCGTCGAGACCGAATGCAGTGTGAAGTGCTTGTGCTGCTGACTCGGCTGCTTCGGCGCGTGTCACAACGCTGATGCGAATTTCGGAAGTTGAAATCAGTTCAACATTCACGCCTGCTTGGGCGAGCGCGGAGAAGAAAGTTGCTGAGACGCCTGGATGTTGCTTCATGCCCGCACCAATGAGTGAAACTTTTGCGATGTGCTCATCATCAAGCAGAGCCTCGAATCCAATCTGTGCACGGGCAGTTTCGAGAGCTGTGCGCGCTGTTGCCACTGAACCACTTGGGCATGTGAACGTGACATCTGTTCGACCAGTGGTTTGCGCAGAAACATTTTGCACAATCATGTCGATGTTCACCGATGCACGTGCAAGTGCTTCAAAGATGGCTGCCGCACGACCAGGCTCATCTGGGACCGAGGTGATGGTCACTTTGGCATCAGAGAGGTCCACGGCAACTCCCGCGATGATGGGCTGCTCCATGATGTTGCCTTCTTTCTGCATGTGTTCACGCGAGATGATGCGCGTGCCTGGATGTTGCGAAAAGGATGAACGAACGACCAATGGCAAACCCGCCCGGCGCGCATATTCAACGCAGCGCAGATGAAGAACTTTGGCTCCTGCAGCGGCCAATTCGAGCATTTCTTCATACTCAAGTTGAGGTAGTTGTCGTGCCGCCGGAACGATGCGAGGGTCAGCTGAAAAGACACCATCCACATCGGTGTAGATCTCACACAAGTCAGCATTGAGTGCCACGGCAATTGCCACTGCTGTTGTGTCCGAACCCCCACGACCAAGAGTTGTGATGTCTTTGGTTTCTCGGCTAAACCCTTGGAAGCCGGCCACGATGGGGATAGCCCCCTCAGCAAGGGCTTCCTGCAATCGCACCGGCGTCACTTCCACAATCCGCGCAGCCCCATGTTGGCTGTCTGTGATGAGTCCGGCTTGGGAACCAGTGAACGAGCGACCTTCATGCCCTAAATCATGAATCGCCATGGCCAGCAGAGCCATGGAAATGCGTTCTCCAGAGGTCAGCAACATGTCGTATTCGCGTGGCGCTGGCGCATCGGAAACCTGCTGCGCGAGTGCAATTAAGTCATCGGTGGTGTCCCCCATTGCCGAGACCACGACCACAACCTGGTTACCAGCATCGACGGTTTCAACTATGCGACGCGCTACTCGCAGGATGCTCTGAGCATCTGAGACCGAGGAACCGCCATACTTCTGAACAATCAGTGCCATGGTCAGTTCTCAAGCCTTCGGCGGCCATTGAATGCGCGACCAAGTGTGACCTCATCGGCATATTCCAAGTCGCCGCCAACCGGTAGACCACTTGCAAGAACACTGATGGAGACGCCGAGGGGCGTCAACTGACCAACCAAATAAGTGGTTGTTGCTTCACCATCAAGATTGGGGTCAGTGGCGATAATGACTTCCGACACGTGTCCATCGCGACAACGCGTCAAGAGTTCGCGGACCCGAAGTTCATTCGGACCAACGCCGTCAATCGGACTCAATGAGCCTCCGAGCACGTGGTAGTGCCCATTAAATTCACGCGTCTTCTCAATTGCGATAACGTCTTTCGGTTCTTCAACTACGCAAATCACGCTGGCATCACGTCGTTCATCGCGGCACACTCGACACAATTCCTCAGCCGCAACGTTGAAGCAGATGCGGCAGAAACGAACATCGGTTGTCACCTGACCCAAAACCTCTGAGAGTCGAGTGACTTGCTCCGGATCAGCATTCAAAAGGTAGAACGCGATGCGTTGGGCGCCGCGAGGGCCAACCCCTGGGAGTCTGCCAAGTTCATCAATGAGGTCCTGAACAACGCCTTCATACATGATTAGTTGCGCTCGTCCCGCTCGAATTCGCTGATGACGGTTCCGCCCAGAACCTGTGTGATGGCGTCAATTCCCACCGGACCAGCGTCTTCAACATCATCATCCACGCGTGCGCCGAAAGTGTCGTCAGCCTGGGCTGATGGTTGCGCAAGACCGAACTCAACGCGCACAACTACTCCACACACGGATTCAACTGCGGAACGAACCACATCATCAAGACCGCGTTGGCGGGCGTTGTTGACGATTGCTGGACTCGGCAGAAGGACCTGCAAAGCGCCATTCGCAACTGCTGCCGTTGACCCACTTAACAAACTCCACGAGACGCGGCTGTGCCCACCAACGGCGTCCACAACATTTGACCACTGCGTCACAACTTGAGTTAATGCGTCGACGTCTGAGGTTGGGGCAGCCGCCAAAGTCTCCGCAGTTACAGCCGAGGCACCTGCATCCCCGCTCGTTTTTGCCGAACCTGTGACCTTCGAAATTGCTGGGGGCGGTGGTGGGACGGGGCGAGCAGCACCTGCGGCGACGCTAGAGGACACCGGTGCCGCCGATGCGGATGTTGTGGATGTGGTTGAGCGTGGCGCAGTCGGTGTTTGCGCGGCAGCAGCTGAGCCGGTTGGTAATCCTGTGTCTGCAGGAGCCTGCGCTGCACCTGAAACCCCAACGGGCGCCCCTGCCGCAACAGTCGACGCGCTGGCATGTGATTTCGCACCTGCACTCGCAAGCGAATCGCTTCGACGCTCTAACGCAGCAATGCGCGACTGCACATCAGCACCATCACTGGCGAAAAGCAAACGGGCACACAGCAATTCCAACTGGAGTCGGGGCGCGGTGGCACCGCGCAAGTCCGCCATGCCGTCGCTCACAGTTGCCGCAAGTGCACCAGCGCGCCCAGCCCCCAACGCCTGAGCTTGTTCGCGCATCGCAGCGAACACAGCATCCGGGGCATCAATAAGTTCACGAGCATCGTGTTCCGGCACATGCGCCAGCAGCACCAAATCGCGGAGCCGCTCAAGCAAATCACCAGCAAAGCGTCGCGGCTCGGTGCCACCATCAAGGATTCGCGTTACTGCGCTGAACAACACAGCGGCATCTCCACTCGCAACGGCAGTCACAACATCGTCAAGAATTCGGCGGTCAGTGACACCCAGCTGCGAGACAACTTCGGTCTCAACAAGCCCTTCCGGCCCAGCACCCGCAAGCACTTGACCCAAGACACTCAAGGCATCTCGAGCACTACCCGCGGCAGCACGCGCCACGACAGCGAGTGCCCCTGGTTCGGCTTTCACATCTTCGCTCTCGCACACCCATGCCAGGTGCTGCTGCAAAACTCGTGCAGGAATTAAGCGGAATGGGTAGTGGTGAGTCCGTGAGCGGATGGTGCCGATGATCTTGTCGGGTTCGGTTGTGGCAAAGACAAACTTCAAATGTGGTGGCGGTTCTTCTATCAACTTCAGCAATGCATTCGCTGCAGCATTCGAAAGCTGATGTGCCTCGTCGATGATGTAGACGCGATACCGAGACTGTGCTGGGGCAAACACGGCGCGTTCGCGTAGATCTCTGGCTTCATCAACACCACCATGCGTGGCAGCGTCAATTTCCAACACATCGACAGAGCCCGGACCATTAGGCGCAAGGTCGATGCATGACTGGCACACCCCACATGGCTTGGATGTCGGACCTTGTTCACAGTTCAGACAGCGCGCAAGGATGCGAGCCGACGAAGTTTTACCGCAACCACGCGGTCCGGTGAACAAGTAAGCATGATGGGCGCGGCCGGAATCAACCGCGCGCCCAAGTGGGATGGTGATGTGGTCTTGGCCGATGACTTCGGCCAGCGTTCCGGGGCGATATGCCCGATAGAGAGCCAAGCCAGCGCCGCGTTCAGCGCTGCGCGCGGATGAGGCCTCCATGCAGGGGATTTTAGTGTGACGGGAAACACAAGACCCCTCACGCACCCGATAGAGCCCGGGGACCCTTGCTTCCTTTCGGACCTGGGGGAGTGACCGAGATTTCGCCGCGTGAGGGGCTACCTCCAAGTATGCCGTTGCATCATGTCGACTGCTTAAGCAAGCCCATACCTGCCGTGTGAGCGGACATGCGGACATCGGTAGCCTTCGCCACGGAGGTTTCGCCTAGTGGCCTAGGGCGCACGCTTGGAAAGCGTGTTGGGGGCAACCCCTCAGGGGTTCAAATCCCCTAACCTCCGCCACAGAAAACCGCGGTCACTTCGGTGGCCGCGGTTCTGTTTTTACACGAGGTGCTCAACCCCACTCAACTAACTGAAACTGCGGCCATCTCTTCGGCAACCGCGGTGGCAAATGCATCAATATCGGCTTCAGTTGTGTCCCATGATGCCATCCACCGCACTTCACCCGTCATCTCGTTCCAGGTGTAGAAGCGGAACTTCTCTTGTAGCCGTGCTGTCACATCGGCCGGGATGATTGCGAACACAGCGTTCACGTTCACTTGCTGGGTGATGTGAACACCAGGAATCTGGGAAACTGCATCGTGCAAACGTGCTGCCATGGCGTTGGCGTGGCGCGCATTCTGCAACCACACATCGCCTTCAAACAATGCGAGCAGTTGCGCGGACACAAATCGCATCTTGCTTGCAAGCTGCATGCCACCCTTGCGAAGAAATGCAATCCCGTCGACCGCGTTGGGATTCAGCACCACAATTGCTTCGGCACTCATCGCACCATTTTTAGTTCCACCGAGACTTATCACATCAACGCCCACATCAGTGGTGAACTCACGGAAAGAGCAACCAAGAGCAGCCGCCGCATTGGAAATGCGAGCACCGTCAAGGTGCACGTGCATTCCTTTCGCATGAGCATGCTCTGTGATGACATGAATTTCCTGCGGCGTGTAGAGCGTGCCCAACTCAG
>RGCY01000046.1 GCA_009918865.1 Actinomycetota bacterium | reverse complement strand
TTGGTGTCGTTTATGGAATGAAGTTGGGCACCACTATGTACTTCTACCAAGCAGGAATGGATCCAGATGCCTCTGCACTTTCTCCCGGTACTGTGTTGGTTGCTAAACTGATTGATCGAGCTATTGAAGAAGGTTGCACGGTCTTTGATTTCCACGATGCCGTCTGCGAGCCGCTTACCGACCGTGACGATGGTTGGGATGCCAATAAGTTCGGCGTCATTGAACTTCACACCAGGTGAGGCTTGGCGTCGGTCGTCAAACATCACACGCACCCCGGATGCCGCAAGGTGCGCAACGAGTTCTTCGGCTGCGGCAAAGACAGCGTCATCTTTGCCCGTGGCAACCACATGCACATCAGCCGGCGCAACTGCGCGCGGCCACATCAAACCTTTGTCGTCGTGGCTTTGCTCAGCAATTGCTGCAACTGCGCGCGATACACCGATGCCGTAGGAGCCCATGGTGACAACCACCGGCTTGCCATGCTCATCAAGCACAGTCAGACCGAGTGCTTCTGCGTACTTGCGCCCGAGTTGGAAAATGTGACCAATTTCGATGCCGCGAGCAAGGTAGACCGTGCCGCCGCTGCAACTCGGGCAGGTGTCACCTTCGCGCACGTCGGCAACATCAATGACACCATCAGCGGTGAAGTCGCGACCAGCGACCAAATCGAACACATGCGAGCCGGCGATGTTGGCACCTGTGATCCAACGCGTACCGGTCACGACGCGTGGGTCGAGTAGATACTCAATTCCACTCGCAGATTCCGAACCCAAGACTGCCGGGCCGATGTAACCCTTCACCAGCAGTGGATTCGCTGCGAAGTCGGTTTCATCGAAGGCAGTGACGACGCCCGGGTGAACTGCGGCTTCTAACCGCTTCATGTCAACTTCGCGGTCACCTGGCACACCGATGGCCAAAGCTTTGCTACTGCCATCGGGCATCACCACTTTGACAACAACATTCTTCAATGTGTCAGCGGCAGTCCATGGCCGGTCCGCGCGGCGCAAGTCATCTCGCGCATTGGAGAGGTCCACCAAGGTTGCAATGGTTGGCGTGTCAGGGGTTTGCTCCGCGTGCGCTGGCGGAACATCTGCGAAATCAAGTGCTGCTGGGGCGACCGTGGCGACCGCTTCCACATTGGCTGCGTAGTCGCAACTAGTGCAGCGCACAAATGTGTCTTCACCGCGTTCACACTCTGCGAGAAACTCTTCCGACTTGGACCCACCCATGGCGCCAGCGTGGGCATCCACGATGACATAACTCAAACCAAGGCGCGCGAAGGTGCGTTGATAAGCCTCACGGTGCTTGGCATAGGAAAGTTCAAGACCAGCATCGTCAATGTCGAATGAATAAGAATCTTTCATCACGAATTCACGACCACGAAGCAGACCTGCACGGGGGCGAGCTTCATCGCGGTACTTGGTCTGAATTTGGTAGAGAGAAATCGGCAAGTCTTTGTAAGAGGAAAACTCGCCCTTCACGGTGAGTGTGAACATTTCTTCGTGGGTCGGCCCAAGCAGCATGTCTGTGCCGCGACGATCCTGCAGACGGAACAGGTTGGGTCCGTATTCCGTCCAGCGGTTCGTGAGTTCATAAGGCTCGCGCGGCAGCAGGGCAGGGAAACGCACTTCCTGAAATCCGGCGTTGTCCATCTCTTCGCGCACGATGCGCTCGACATTGTGAAACGTGGCCAGCCCGAGTGGTAGCCAGGTGAACACGCCTGGAGCCACGCGTCGAATGAACCCAGCCCGCACAAGCAATCTGTGACTTGGCAATTCAGCATCCGCTGGGTCATCGCGCAAAGTGCGCAGGAACAGCGTTGACATCCGCAGCACGGTCATGGCGTGAAGCGTACCGATGCACGCGCGAGCGCCGGCTCAGCGCAAGACGGTGGCGAAGATGTCGTGTTCGGTGAAACCCACGCTGCGATATGTGGCAAGAGCTACGTCGTTATGGCTGTTGGCATAGAGACTCACGACATCCGCGATGTCGCGCAAGACGATGTCAACAGTTGCGGCCATGCCCGAGGTGCCAAAACCTTGACCCCGCCATTCGGGATGCACCCACACACCTTGAACCTGGCACACACCATGAGCCACCGCGCCAAGCTCGGCTTTGAAGACGACCACATCGTCCACGATGTGCACCAATGCTCGTTGTGATGAAACCAACTCACGCACCCGGGCTTCATACGACGCGGTCATACCTGCGCGTTCTGGCGTGATGCCAATTTCTTCTGTGAACATCGCGATGCAGGCCGGCATCAACGCGGGCAGGTCTGCTGCGCCTGCGAAGCGCAGGGGCAGCCGCGGAGTCCCTCGAACAACCGTGGACGTCACGAGTAGTGGTTGTCGCGGACGAATATCGCGTGGCTGTGACCACGATGGCTCGAGCAATTCCCACAAATCAAGAACTTCCTCAGCCGGACCAACCACCGCCGAACACCGCGGCCCGACGCGCATCAGTCGGTCTGCAAATGCAAGTCGACTGATGCGATCCGTGGCAATCGGGACAATGTTCGCGCCCACATACATGGCGCTTGCGAGTGCACCAGCGGTGTCGAACCAACCCCAAAATGAAGTGGCGCTGTTTCCAGCGAGCGAGACCGCCACTCGAGATAGTGGGAAGCAGTTAACAATCGGGTCATCTGCGCACAGGGCAACTAACGCTGCGCTGTCGGCATTGGTGAGTCGACGCAGCCGGTCCCCCGGCACGCTGCGCTCTGGCGCATCCAACAACTCAACCATGCGGAAATGCTAGGAGTGAGTGTGTCATCACGCCGTCCAATTGCGGCAACCATGGAGTGAAGAATTAGTGAACGGATGTCAACGACCGCATTGACACCTTCTGCTCTGCAAGGAAACTCCGTCGCGCAGGTTAGGCAACCGTGACGACCGGGCCGCCACCGGCAAGGGCTGGGTCGTCATCGCCATCTGGGTCGTAGCCCATTTCATCGGCTAGCCGCATCGCTTCTTCAATCAACACTTCGACAATCTGCGATTCCGGCACCGTCTTGATGACTTCACCCTTTACAAAAATCTGGCCCTTGCCGTTGCCACTTGCCACACCAAGATCCGCCTCACGCGCTTCACCGGGACCATTGACAACGCAACCCATCACCGCAACACGCAACGGGACTTTCATTCCTTCAAGCCCAGCAGTGACCTGGTTGGCCAGCGTGTACACGTCCACCTGCGCACGGCCGCAAGACGGGCACGACACGATTTCCAAACCACGTTTACGCAGATTCAGGCTCTCCAGAATTTGAAGACCCACTTTGACTTCTTCAACCGGTGGTGCGGACAGGGACACCCGAATCGTGTCGCCGATGCCTTGGCTCAGGAGCGCACCAAATGCAACGGCACTCTTGATGGTTCCCTGAAATGCCGGTCCGGCTTCGGTCACACCGAGATGAAGGGGGTATTCACACTGCTCAGCGAGCAAGCGATACGCGCGCACCATGACCACTGGGTCGTGGTGCTTGACGGAAATCTTTATGTCACGGAATCCGTGCTCTTCGAATAACGAGCATTCCCAGAGCGCGGATTCAACAAGTGCTTCGGGTGTGGCTTTGCCGTACTTTTCAAGAAGTCGCTTGTCTAACGAACCTGCGTTGACGCCGATGCGAATGGGCGTGCCGGCTGCGGCTGCAGCCGCAGCAATCTCGCCAACTTTGTCATCAAACTGTTTGATGTTTCCTGGGTTCACGCGCACACCTGCGCAACCCGCATCGATGGCGGCGAACACATACTTAGGTTGGAAGTGAATATCGGCAATCACTGGGATACCCGATTTGCGCGCAATCTGCGGCAGCGCTTCGGCATCATCAGTGCTCGGCACCGCAACGCGTACCACTTGGCAACCGGAGGCCGTGAGTTCGGCAATCTGTTGCAGCGTTGAATTCACATCAGCGGTGACTGTGGTGGCCATTGACTGCACACTCACCGGCGCATCGCCACCGACAGCCACTGGGGTGCTGTGGTGCTTCAACACAATCTGACGCGACTTGCGCCGCGGCGCAAGCACAGGCGCAGGTGGGGTGGGTAGGCCAAGGTCCGTTGACATGGCGACATTGTGGCATCGCAGTCTCAGCGGTGCGCGTTGCCGCGGTCAGACCTCCACGCTCGCGTGAACATTCGTCTAGACGCGAGCCTGACCGCTCATCTACTCGCGTGCCAAGCCGCTCACCCCGGCAACGAAATGCGCCCACGATGCGGGAGTTGCGTCGTCGGGTCGGTAGCCCCCAGCGCCTGTGACCAACATGGGCGTGCTCGGGAATGCCCGCCTAAGAGCAGCGCCAGCCTGATGGAACCCGGCTTCGGTGTAGCGCAATGCGGACAGTGGGTCATCGGCATGACCATCGGCACCAGCGGCGATGAACATCACTGATGGCGCAAATGCTGCGGACACCTCAACGAACCGAGCAACTGCGCCAAGAAGATGCACATCGCCAGACTGCGCAGGTAGCGGCTCGTTATATGCGTGCACTTCGGGTGCATCGGCAAGCCCGGTGCCGGGGAAGATTCCATGCTGATGCACCGAAAAAGTCAACACATTCGGCATGGAAGAACACAGTGCTTCGGTGCCATCACCGTGGTGAGCATCGATGTCGAGAATGGCCACCCGGTGACCTTGCTCGGTTGCGATGCTGGCCGCGATGGCTAAGTCAGCGAACACACAAAAACCTGATGCGTGATCAGCGTGCGCATGATGTTTCCCACCAGGCAAGTTCACTGCCACCTGCGTGCGCTGCGCGAAGAGCTCATCGAGTGCGGTCAATGTGCCACCCACAAATAGCGCTGCAAGCGCTGACATGTCTGGTCGCTGCCCTGCCCATTCCCCACACACATGTGTGTCCATCACTTCGCTGACATATTCAGGTGTGTGCACTCGCTCAAGTTCGGCACGCGTGGCACTGCGCGGACTCAGCACTCGCACTCCGAGCTGCGCAGAAATCAACTGTGCGGCGTTGATGAAACGTCGGCCCTGTGTTGGGTGGTTCTCAGAAAAGACCCAGCCGGCATAGGCGGCGTCATGAACCAGAACTGTCATCGTTCTCCGTCGGCATGCTGCGGCGTTGGCGGCCGCGTGATTTTTGTGACCAGTTTTCGCGTGCAAACTTCATCGACGACGCGCGCTCAGACCGTTCGAGTCGCATCTGAATCTCGGTGAGATCGGCGATTTCTTCACGCGCACGGCGTGCTGTCGCATCGTCAATGTCTTTTGCAGATGCTTCTAGGTTCGACTCGATGGCGCTTTGTGCACGCTTAAGCCGGTCGAGTGCATCGTCATCGTGGCCCCTGGCCATCGCTTCAAATGCTTCGCGCTTGCTGTCTTGTGTCACGGCAAGCAGTCGCTCGATGCGCACCTGCGGGTTGCTCACGACCACATCGTTGGCGTCGGTGGTCACATCAACGCGCACGGTGGATGTCACGCTGTGTTGTTCCAGCGTGGAGACCAAGACATACTCAACGGTGATGTCGAGCACCGGCAACGGACCGGCTTGAGTTTGTGCAGAGACATCAATATCGAGCACATACCGGCGGTGTTCGCCACCATAAAGATCGCCAAGGCTGACCACGACTTCATCGCCTTCAACCCATGCAGGCACGCGTTGCAGGATGCGAACAAAGTTTTGTGCCGGCTCACCAGTCAAGGACCGCAAACGAAGGTGCGCGTTCATCGCAGAAACGCCCAAGAGGCCGTCCACCTGGTGCTGCAGCAACGAAATGGCAGAGTCGTCTTGCTCTGCATAAACATGGTTACCCCGACCGCCTGTCGCCATCGCATCGAGCAGTAGTTCGTTGTAGCCCACACCAATGCCCAGCGTGGATGTGGTGACCTGCTGGCTCGATGCTTGAGTTGCAAGCGCTTCGAATGTGTCGGCATCAGTGTTGCCTGCATTCGCGTGACCATCAGAGAGCACCAAGACAGTGCCACCGCCATTAGGGAGGCGTCTGCGCACTTCACTTAAACCGAGGGTGTAGCCGGCACTGATGTCAGTGCTGCCACCAGCGTGAATGCTGCGCACCCCAGCCAGGATTTCGCTCAAGTTCTGCTCACGCATTGGCAGATTCGGCACCGCAACCCCGGCTTTGTCGTCGAAAACGACAACACCAAAGCAGTCATCCGGGTGCAGACGCGTGGCAAGTGCACAAATGGCTTTCCGAGCGGCATCCAATCGCGTTCCATCCATTGAGCCTGAACGGTCAAGCACGATTTGCACCGACTTTGCTGGGCGTTCACCCGTGTCGGGGGCTTCAGGCGCGGTCACATCAAGCATGATGCTGACCGATTGCGGTGTGCCGAGCGCAATGACATTGAGATCGGCGATGGCTTTTAGTTCCATGATTCCCCCTTGTTGTGGAGTGTGTTCTCGGAATGCATCCGAGTTGGTGAGCCCGGAAAATCCGGGATGCTTTGAACTCACGTGAGCATGGGGGCTCATGTGACTCAAAACCGACTGACTGAGGTCGGGATGTGTTCCGACATGTGGGAGAACACAGAGGGTTGCGAAGTTATTCCCGGGAATGTTTTTTCGTTTGCGGATGCGCAGAACGCTGGAGTGTGGGGCGATGCCGCGAGCGTGGCATCGGCCGCGACGTGAGCAACGACTACATCGAAATGGGTCGGAAGATGTCCGCAAACATCACGACAACGGACATCAAAATCAACAGCGTGGCGACAACGTAGGCGATGGGCAACATGCGCGCGGTGTCAACAGGTCCTGGGTCTGGGCGACCCCGCAGCCGTGCAAAGAAGCGACGAACCGCTTCAAAAACTCCGCCGGCGATGTGACCGCCGTCGAGCGGTAGCAAGGGCAGCATGTTGAACAAGAACAAGAACAGGTTGATTGACCCGAGCAGGGCTAGAAACATGGAGATGATTCCGCGCGCGTCTGCACCTGAATCCGCAATCTGACCACCCACGTCGGCAATTCCAACGACTGACACCGGACCGGTTGCTTGCCGCGGTTCGCCAGTGACCAACGACGCTGTCAGCTTCACAACGCTCATGGGTAGCGCAATCAACGCTTGCACGGATGATGTGGTGAGTTCAGAGATGGTGCTCACCACTTGGCCAGCAGTGCCGCGTTCGTAATCAATGGTGGCCACGGCTCCAAGGAAGCCGTATTTCTTACCTTCCACAGTCCGCGTCGGCAAGACGCCGTTGAAAGTGACAATCATGTCGCCTTCGCGCTGAACGGTGACCACCACTGACTTACCCGGGTTCGGGCGGACTTGCTTGGTCACATCAGCCCAGGTCTTCACAGGTGTGCCGTCAATCGCCGTGATGACATCGCCGACGCGCAACCCCTGAGTTGCGGCAAAACTTCGTTCGCCCCCGGCACAGCCGCCATCCACACTCGCCAGACCTTCAGGATTTGCTTCAGTCGGCACACATGCCACAACTTGGTCTAGGCGTGATGTTGCCACCGGGTTACCAATGCCCATCACTGTGATGCCGAACATCACGAAGCACAGGAGCAAATTCATCAGTGGGCCACCAGCCATGATGACAAGTCGGCGTCGCACGGGTAGACGCCAGAACTCGCGACCCTGATCTGATTCAGAAATCTCCGCTAATGAGTCTTCGCGGGCGCGTTCAATGGCGGCTGCAAATCTGCCACGCAGTTGTCGTCCGGCGCGCGCTGGCGGAAACATTCCGACCATCCGGATGTAGCCGCCGAGTGGAATGAGCTTGATGCCGTACTCAGTTTCACCACGCCTGCGCGACCACAACGTGGGTCCAAAACCCACCATGAATTGCGTGACTTTCACACCAAATCGCCGAGCTGGCAGGAAGTGGCCGAGTTCATGCAGCGCAATAGAAAAAGCAATGCCCGTGAGCACGATGATGATGCCGAGTGCGTTGTTCATCTGCGCCCACCTTTCCTGAGGTCAGCGTACGGCGAGTAGCTCGGATGCGCGTGCCCGTGCCCACGCATCCGCACCCAAAACTGCTTCCAGTGTGCCCGCCGCTCCACCCACGTGCTCTGTGAGCACATCGCGAATCAGCGGCACGATGTCAACGAAGGGCAATGCGCCGGCAAGAAATGCCGACACTGCCGTTTCATTTGCTGCGTTGAACACAGCAGGGTGTGTGCCACCTGCTCGTCCTGCATCACAGGCAAGGTCAACTGCGGGGAATTTTTCTGCGTCCACCGGTTCGAACTCCCAGGTGGTTGCGCGAGTCCAGTCAATGCGCGGGCTGACATCTGGGAGTCGCTGCGGCCATGCCAAAGCGAGTGCAATGGGTAGATGCATGTCGGGTGGGCTCGCTTGCGCGATGGTGGAACCGTCACAAAACTCCACCATGCTGTGAATCACTTGCTGTGGGTGTATGACCACGTCGATGCGGTCGTAAGGAATGTTGAACAGCAGGTGAGCTTCAATGACTTCTAATCCTTTGTTCACCATCGTCGCGGAGTTCACGGTGACCAATGGACCCATT
>RGCY01000045.1 GCA_009918865.1 Actinomycetota bacterium | reverse complement strand
GCCTGCGATTCCATGAACGAAGAGTTGGAACCACTGCGCTCATTTGTGCTTCCCGGGGGAACCCCTGGGGCGGCGCTACTGCATGTGGCACGCACCACCGTGCGACGCGCAGAGCGCAGTGTGTGGGCGGCCGTTGCCGCGCATGGCGAGTCTGTAAGCACTGTGCCTGCGCTCTACCTCAACCGCCTAAGTGACTTACTTTTCATTCTCAGTCGCACCGCTAACTCTGGTCGTGGCGGCGATGTGCTTTGGGTGCCTGGCGCAAACCGCGAGAGCTGATTTGATGTTCTTCAATCAAAACGCAAACTGTTGAATGATGATCTCACTTACTAACTTGCGAAGCGTTTTATCATAAGACGAGAACTAACTTGCAATGCGAATTATCATAATATGAAAGCAGTAAGGAAAGTTGTCGCGTGGGCGAACAGTTCATCAAGCATCGTGCTGTGTCGGCGCAAAACGCGCCGACTGCCAACGCTTCTCGCAACTGAAACCCAAGCGGCGATACATTCGCTCAGCCACCAAGTTATCCGTCATCATTCCTAGTGCAACCACGGGAACCTGGCGCAAAGCCAGGGCAGTAGCGTGACTGCACACAGTTGTCGATAAACCCTGACCGCGTGCGTCTCGATGCGTGACAACGCTCTGCAAATCAAAACAGTCGCCTACTCGCCTGATTGCTGCCACACTCAACAACTCACCCGAACGTTCAATGCCGAACCAGGCGGCTGGTCGCTGACCATCGCGCTCATGGGACGCGGTCGGCGAGTGCGTGAGCAGTGCCAGTAATCGTGGGTCATCGTGGTCGACTTCCACGACATCAGTGCTCAGTTCAACGCGAGCAAGTGCAGCATCGGTCCAGAACCAAGACCACTTATTAGCGGACTCAATCGTCGACCGTGATGGCAGCGGAACATCGTCATTACAGGTGATTCCACGGACTGATGAGGCATCCCCGGCGCTGGTCTGCCAAGCAAAGTGCTCCACAAGATCCGTGGCAACGCTCGCAGCATCATCAGCACTCGACCACGCCGTCACCCAGTCAGCCGACCAATATGCGCTGCGTCCTCGAATCGACCACGCGGTTGCAGACAGGGCACAGCGCGTCACTCGCTCTGATTCAACATCGAATGCGAGGAATCGGTCCTCAGGAAATTTGGCTCGTAGAACAGACAAAGTCACAGGCTCCATCACTCGCCACCTCCTGACTTCCTTTCCAAACCGGTTTTCACGTCCCCTAGCAAAGCCCCCGTCGGTGCAGGCCTCTAACCCCATGACTCAATTGCTCTGAGAACTCATCAGAAATGCAACGAACCGACTCGGTTGATTCACCGGTCGGTCCGAAGCATTCAACGTTTGCCTGTTAACGAGAGCCGGTCAGTGACTCCAAGTGGGCGGTCAAGACCGCTTCGCGGTCTCGGTCGCCTGCCAACTTGGCACCTTCAAGCGCCTCGCGCGTCGCTGCAGCATCCATGTCATCGGCGATGAAGGCATACCCCGTGAGCACACGCACTTGGTTGCTATCAACCGAGAAAAAGCCGCCGTCAACAACGACGCTTATTTCGGGCCCCTCCACCGGCTTGATGCGCACGGCACCAGGCTTAAGCACAGCAAGTACTGGCTCGTGACTGGCAAGAATGCCAATCTCGCCCTCAGTGGTCGCAGCAACCAACGATGTTGCATCGCCAGACCACACATTGCGGTCCACAGCAACAACGCTGACGGTCAAGGAAGCCATCAATCAGCCCGCCAACTTCGCAGCGTTCTTCTCGACATCTTCGATGCCACCGCACATGAAGAATGCCTGCTCGGGTAGGTGGTCATAAGCACCTTCGCAGAGTGCCTTGAAGGAAGCAATTGTCTCTTCAACGGGCACGAATGAACCTGGCTGACCGGTGAAGGCTTCGGCCACGAACATGTTCTGCGAAAGGAACCGCTGAATACGGCGAGCACGGTTGACGAGAATCTTGTCTTCTTCTGAAAGTTCGTCGATACCAAGAATTGCGATGATGTCCTGCAAGTCCTTGTAGCGCTGCAAGGCCGGGTAGATACCCAACTCGGAAATTGGACGGCTCAGCACTGTGGTCGCGTCCAAGTGAGCGAAGGTGGTGGCTGGCGCTGGGTCGGTCAAGTCGTCTGCCGGCACGTAGATGGCCTGCAGTGACGTGATGGAGTGACCACGAGTTGAGGTGATTCTCTCCTGCAGTGCACCCATCTCGTCAGCCAGCGTTGGCTGGTAACCCACGGCGGATGGCATACGACCAAGCAGCGTGGACACCTCTGAACCTGCCTGGGTGAAACGGAAGATGTTGTCAACGAAGAGCAACACGTCCTGCTTCTGCACATCACGGAAGTACTCGGCCATGGTGAGCGCAGCCAAAGCAACACGAAGACGCGTGCCCGGCGGCTCGTCCATCTGGCCGAACACAAGCGCGGTCTTGGAAATAACGCCAGACTCGGTCATTTCAAGGAAGAGGTCGTTACCCTCACGGGTGCGCTCACCGACACCGGCAAACACCGACACACCACCAAAGTTTTCGGCAACACGGTAAATCATTTCCTGAATGAGAACGGTCTTGCCGACACCGGCACCACCGAACAGACCGATCTTTCCACCCTTCACATACGGGGTGAGGAGGTCAATGACCTTGATACCGGTCTGGAAGACCTCAGTCTTTGACTCGAGTTGGTCGAAAGACGGTGCTTGACGGTGGATACCCCAGCGCTCCTTGACCTCCAGTGATGAGGTGGGAACGTCCAGTGACTCGCCGAGTGCGTTCCACACGTGGCCCTTGGTCACATCGCCCACCGGCACCGAGATGGCGTTACCCGTGTCGTGCACCGAAGCACCACGCACAAGACCGTCAGTCGGTTGCATCGAGATGGTGCGCACCAGGTTGTCACCAAGGTGCTGCGCCACCTCCAAAGTCAGGGTGCGCTTGGTGCCCGAGAACTCCACCTCAACGGTGAGGGCGTTGAACAGCGCCGGCATCGCCTCGACGGGGAACTCCACGTCGACGACGGGCCCGGTCACGCGTGCGACGCGGCCGGCAGTGGTCGTTGCGGTGGTGGTCATGGCTCTCCTCAGTTTCCTGCGTTTGCTGAAGCCAGCGCGTCGGCGCCGCCGACAATTTCGCTGATTTCTTGGGTGATTTCGGCTTGACGAGCCTGGTTGGCTGCACGCGAAAGCGCGCGGATCATTTCTTCGGCGTTGTCAGTCGCCGACTTCATCGCGCGCCGACGAGCGGCGTGCTCGCTGGCCGCAGCCAGCAACAACGACGTGTAGACAAGGTTCTCGATATAGCGCGGAAGCAGTGCGTCAAGCACGCCTTCTGGGCTCGGCTCAAACTCGTACAGGGGGAAGTAAGACCCAGACTTCTTCGCATCTTCGGCGGACACTTCCTGCACCTGCAAAGGCAGGATGCGAGTCACCGTCGGTGTCTGGGTGACCATATTCGCGAAGTGCGTGTAGACGATGTGGATTTCCTGCACTCCCCCTTGCTCAACTGGAGCGACGAACTTTTCGAGCAGTGCTGCGGCAATTTCCTTGGCGTTGGAGTACATCGGCTGGTCAGTGAACCCAGTCCACGAACCAGCAATCTTGCGCTCACGGAATTTGTAGTAGCCCACCGCTTTGCGACCAACAAGGAAAGGTTCAACTTCCAGACCACGCTCTTTGAGCAGCGCTGTTAGTTGTTCACCTTCCTTGATGATGTTGGATGAATAAGCACCTGCCAAACCACGATCGGCGGTGACCAACACAATCGCAGCACGCTTTACTTCCTTGGCTTGCGTGCGCACCAATGGGTGATCGACATTGCCATGGCTCGCAGCCGCGGAAATAGCGCGCGTCAACTCACGGGTGTACGGCGTTGCTGCCTGCACCCGCTGTTGTGCCTTGACGATGCGCGAAGACGCAATGAGTTCCATCGCCTTCGTGATCTTCTTGGTGGCCTTGACCGACTTAATGCGTCGGCGGTAGACCCTGAGTTGCGCGCCCATGAGGTGACTACTTCACCACCGTGATTGCTGCTTGACCAACTTCAGACTCCTCAAGCGCGTCCACGCTTTCGTTACCGATGAGCGTGCCTGATGACGTCTGGAACTGCTTCTTGAAGAAACTGATGGCTTGCTCAAGAAGTTTGATGGAATCATCAGAGAGGTCCGCGGTGCTGCGGATGGTGTCCACGAGTTCCTTGCGCTCGCGCTGCACGAACTCAAGGAATTCGCGGTCAAAACGACGCACGTCTTCCAACGGCACGTCATCAAGGTTTCCGGAAGTTCCTGCCCACACAGACATGACTTCAAGTTCCATTGATTGCGGCTGGTACTGAGGCTGCTTCAGGATTTCAACCAGACGCGCACCGCGCTCAAGTTGTGCCTTCGATGCGGCATCGAGGTCAGAACCGAAAGCGGCGAATGCTTCGAGTTCGCGGTACTGGGCGAGGTCGAGACG
This sequence comes from Actinomycetota bacterium, assembly GCA_009918865.1. Lineage (GTDB taxonomy): Bacteria > Actinomycetota > Actinomycetes > S36-B12 > UBA5976 > RFTO01. The sequence continues at coordinate 4,004 of RGCY01000045.1, read as the reverse complement.
CAGACGACCGGCAACCTTCTTCATTGCCTTGCTCTGCGCGGAACCACCCACACGCGAAACCGAGATACCAACGTTGATGGCTGGGCGCACACCAGAGTTGAACAGGTCAGACTCAAGGAAGCACTGGCCGTCGGTAATGGAGATAACGTTGGTGGGGATGTAAGCCGACACGTCGTTGGCCTTGGTTTCAATGATGGGCAGACCAGTCATTGAACCGCCACCGAGCTCATCACTGAGTTTGGCGCAACGCTCAAGCAAACGGGAGTGTAAGTAGAAGACGTCGCCTGGGTAGGCCTCACGACCCGGTGGGCGGCGCAGCAGCAGCGACACCGAGCGGTAGGCCTCAGCCTGCTTGCTCAGGTCGTCGAACACGATAAGAACATGCTTGCCCTGGTACATCCAGTGTTGGCCGATAGCCGAACCGGTGTAGGGCGCTAGGTACTTAAAGCCTGCGGAGTCTGATGCGGGTGCGGCGACGATGGTGGTGTATTCCATGGCGCCGTTCTCTTCAAGCGCACCCTTGACACCGGCGATGGTGGAACCCTTCTGGCCAATCGCAACGTAGATGCAGCGCACCTGCTTCTTCGGGTCTCCGGACTTCCAGTTATCGCGCTGGTTGATGATGGTGTCAATCGCCACCGCGGTCTTACCGGTCTGGCGGTCACCAATGATCAGTTGGCGCTGACCGCGACCAATGGCGGTCATGGCGTCGATGGCCTTGATACCCGTTTGCAGCGGCTCCTTCACTGGCTGACGCTGCACGACCGAAGGGGCCTGCAACTCAAGGGCGCGACGGCTTTCGGTGGCGATAGGGCCAAGACCATCAATCGGCTCACCTAGTGGGTTCACCACACGACCAAGGAAGCCATCGCCCACTGGCACGGAGAGAATCTCTCCGGTGCGGCGTACTGCCTGACCTTCTTCAACCTTTGCGCCATCGCCAAGGAGAACCGCACCGATTTCGCGCACATCAAGGTTCAGCGCGATACCGAGCAAGCCGCCTTCAAACTCCAGCAACTCATTGGTCATGGCGGAGTGCAAACCCTCAACTCGGGCGATGCCGTCGCCGGTCTCCACCACTCGACCCACTTCTTCGCGGGCGGTCGTTGCGGAGTACGAGCTCACGGCCTTCGCGATCGCGTCGCGGATTTCCTCCGGGCGGATCGTCAACTCGGTCATGGTGTCCTGCTTCCTTGCGTCGTGGTGTGGTTCGTGGCTTAGGTCAGTCAGCCTTCACGGCTCGAGATGCTGATTCGAGTCGTGAAGCGATGGTTCCGTCAATGAGGTCGTCACCGATGCGCACGCGAATTCCGCCAAGGACTTCGCGGTCGATGATGACGTTGATGTTGATGTCGCGCCCGGTTAAAGACTTCAGAGCGTTGGCAAGCCTCGCGTGCTGCTCGGTCGTCAACGAGACGGCGCTGGTCACTTCCGCAACCAAGCGTTTGCGTTGGTCTGCGGCCACCTCAAGTAGCTCCTCCACCGCCGAGTCAACTCGCGCACCACGCAAATCTGCGATGCGAGCGGTGAGCAGCATGCCCGTGATGTCATGGGCTTTTCCTGCGAGCAGTGACTCCACAATTCCGGACTTCGCGGCTGCGGAAAGTGACGGATTTGTGAGCGCCATTTGTAGTTCAGAAGACCCTGCCACCGCGCGACCGAAAAGGAACACTTCCTCTTCAACGCGGTCAAGGGCATTCTGACTCTGAGCAGCAATGCATGCGGCCTGAGCACCGAGCACTTCCAGGGCAGCAACGAGGTCAGCATCGTTGGACCAGCGCGCAGCGATGACCTCATCCACAATGGCCAACGTTGTGGCACCGACTTTGCCGCTGAACACGCTGTTCGCAACACCAGAGCGCGTTGCGACTGTGGTGCCGGCATCTGCCAGCGCAACACGCAAAGCCTTCTCGCGAGACAAGGTGCCGGCAACAGCGAGTAACTCGCCAGCCACGCTCGCAAGAGACGCGTCAGAGTGACGCGCCTGCAATGCAGTGCGCAACGTGGCGAGTGATTCGCGGCTGGATCCGAACATCAGCGTTGTGCCTGCTTTGCTTGAGCCTCAAGATCATCGAGGAACCGATCCACGGTGGCACGAGCCTTAGCGTCGTCGGCCAGCGATTCGCCAACAATCTTGCCGGCAAGCACAATCGCGAGGTCGCCGATTTCCTTCTGCAGGGAGGCAGCCACGGTGGCGCGCTCGGCAGAAATCTGCGCAACTGCACGTGCAGCCTCTGCAGTCGCAGCCTCACTGGCCTTAGCGCGCGCCTCTTCCACAATCGCATGACCCTGCGCCTGAGCACTCGTGCGAATTTCGGCTGCTTCTGTGCGCGCCTGCTCAAGTTGAGCCTGATAAGCCACAAGGGTGCGCGTGGCTTCTTCCTGCGCCTTAGCTGCGCGCTCAAGACCACCCTCGATGGCGTCAGCGCGCGCATCGAGTGTCTTCGCGATGCTCGGGAACGCCTTCTTCGCAAGCACAAAGAAGATGAGGAAGAACGCGATGAGACCGATGATGAGTTCGTCAATCGGAGGTAGCAACGGTGAGTTGCCGCCTTCGGAGGCGAGGATGGTCACATGGCCCACTGTGGGCTCCCTTCAGACGCGCGGTTGCGCCGGATGAGTCGGATTACTTCAAAACGAATGGGGCAACGAAACCAATCAGAGCGAGCGCCTCAGCCAAAGCAAAGCCGAGAAGCATGTTCTGACGGATAACGCCGTAAGCCTCAGGCTGACGTGCGATGGCCTGAACACCGTTACCGAAGATGATTCCGATACCGATACCAGGGCCGATGGCCGCAAGGCCGTAGCCAATCGGGCCGAGGGAGCCGGTGACCTCTGCCAGCAGGGACATGGTGTCCGTCCTTTTCTGTCGTGAGCGGTGGACTCTCCACCGATCAAGTCTGTGTGTGCTCTTTAGTTGTGGTGTGGTCTCGTCGTAACTGTGGTGTCAGTGCTCCGCGTGCAGCGAACCGCCGATGTAAACAGCGGTCAGCAACGTGAAGATGAATGCTTGGAGGAACTGAATGAACATTTCAAAGCCGGTCAAAGCAACCGTCATGGCAAACGACGCGGTTGAGCCGATGGCTCCGATGACGCTTGGACTCAACAGATACCAAGCGCCAATCGAGAAAATGGTGATGAGCAAGTGACCCGCGAACATGTTGGCGAAGAGACGAACAGCCAGCGTGAAGGGGCGCACAAACACATTGGACAGCAACTCGATCGGAGCGAGAATCAAGTAAATCGGCTTTGGCAATCCCGGAGGGAACATCATGTTCGTGAAGAACTTGATTGGACCCTGCTTTTTCATTCCCAGCACCATGTATGTCACCCACACCATCAGGGCGAGCGCCACGGGGAAAGCGAACTTACTTGTCACAGGGAACTGTGCTCCGGGAATAACGCTAAACAGGTTCAGCACCCACACGAAGAAGAACAAAGACACTAACAACGGCACGTACTTATCGCCGTCTTTGCCGATGACTTCCCGGGAGATTTGGTCGCGCACGAAGGTGTAGCCAATCTCCCCAAGAGACTGGAATCGGCTTGGAACCAGCTTTGATTTCGCGCCCGCAATCAAGAAGAACGCCATGATGAGTGCGGTACCGATCATCATCAAAACAACTGGCTTGGTGATGTGGAATTCAATGCCAAACAAGTGAAAAGTTGCCAACACGGGCCAGTTGAAAATGTCTGCACTGGGTGCAGGAAAGCCACACCCACTGAGCAAATGGCAACCGCCGTCAGCCGGCACCACGACGCTCCCAAACACCTTCAACCTCCAACAAGGGCAGACCAGGCTCGCGCCAAGTCACACACGAGTCGTACATAAGGGGAGCCATCATCGGGGGCGGCCCGCAGAGGTGAGCCTGCGACGCCCGATGACAGCGCGGAGAGCCTATCGGGGGCTTGCGAAAGTCGCTCGCTGGGGACATTGACGCAGGGCTACCCCGGTGACGCCGCCGTGATTCGCCAAGCGCGAGCGCGAATCGGTCTACTCAGTC